>CALDID010000109.1 GCA_937901865.1 uncultured Treponema sp. | reverse complement strand
TAATAACTATCTTCCGAAAGAATGAAGTCTATTTCTTCAGGAGTTCTACCGAGCTTTTCAAGAATTGTTTTCTTTTCGATTTCAATTCTTGAGCCATATGGGTTTTGCCATTCTGGACAAACTGCACTATCGTGAACAATATCAATCATTTCACTGTAAGAAGCGTCTTTATATCGTGTGTCGATTTCATCTAAAATACTCTTTTCAAAATCAGAGAGCTTTGAAAAAGGCAATCTGTCTGTCAAAAGAACTATGTTGTAACCGTCTTTTGCAAAACGGATATTCCAAAGATTTTGACTTGCAGAATCAGGATAAGTGCCTTTTATTAAATCATACAATCCACTTAAAACAGGACCATTATCAAGAGAGTAATATTTATCGCCCGTGATAGAAACGTTACTTTCTTTTATGGCTTGTCTATCTGCAAGGTAAAGCAATTTTATGAGCTTTGTATAATTTATAGAAGCAGCGTTTTTAGAGAGAATATAAGCGACTATTTGAATGAGTTTATCAATATTCATAGCTTACCTCCATACGATAAAAAAACAGCCATAACAAAAGAAAATTGCTATGACTGAATATTTTGTCTTTTAGGAATAGTATATAGATTTTTTTCGCAAACTGTCAACAGGCGTTTCATTCAATCTTGAATTCAGAAATCCACAATTTCGGGTTGAAAATTATTTGATACCGCTAAAAATGCCATTTCCTATAGTTGTAGAGATTTACAATGACAAACAAAGAAATATACAAGGCATTGCAAGATTTTCTTGATGAAACCGAACGCACAGGCGAACGATACTGCGGCGTGTGAAATAAAAAAATGTGGATAACTTGTGAATATCTAATTGACAAATCCACACTCATACAGTACACTTTTAAAAATGAGAAGTCGCTCTTTTTTTTGAGCGACTTCTTTTTATATTTTGAGGAGTTTTTCGGTATGACAGGTTTTCACGCAAATTCGATAGCTGAATGTGAAAGATTCCTGACTGAAAAAACGTACATAATAAGCTCTGAAAATGATACCGATTATTTAGGAAGAGGTATGTATTTTTGGGAGCATAAAAGCAGTGCTGAATGGTGGCAAAAGAAAAAGAAAGATGTTTCTAATTCAATGATTGTAAGTGCAGAACTTTCATTGAAAAATGCGCTGGATTTAACAGATGATGATATATGCGATAAAATGAATAAAATGATTGCATATATTGACAAATCAATCATCAGAAAAATAGGGCGCGAAAGAAATAGTAAATCTAAAGACGCAATGGGTGTGATTTTAGATTCTCTTTTTGAGGCTTTTTCTGCTCAAATGTCAAAGTTTGATATTGTAAAGGCTGTGAAACATTATGACGGCAAAAAAGAAGCTGATTTTTTGGCTTCCTCTCCTTTTACCACAAAATCCGTTTTAATTTTGTGTGCCAAAACAGCGGCTCCGATAGGTGCAAGGGAAAAGGTTTATGAATAAGAATGAACAGTTGGCAATTTTAGATTCTGTTTTCCAGCAAATGAAATCAATGTCAGAAGAGCAGTTATTTGATTATATGAAACAGAATTCTCAGACTTTCAACAATATGATTTCTGAAATTCAAAACAGAATTGATGTTTCTCAAAAAAATATCAGATTTGATATTGATAGTTCCAAACCTTTTATTTCTGCAGGTGATATATGGACAACAGAATATCAGACAGTGGCGTAACTTCAACATTTCACTTTGTCAATTACAAGATTGATAAAATTGATTTTCAACTTGAGCCAATGACAAATAATATTGTTTGTCAAAAGCAAAATGTTGATGTAGAATTCGGTATTGCATTTTCTAATGCCTTAAAGTTTGAAGAAAGAGAAAATAAAACTTTTTACGTTTCCAGACTTCAGGCAAAAGTTGATTTATTCAATAATAAAGAAGTGCTGGCAAAAGGTATTTTCTCAATTTCGGGGATATTCTCAACAGAAAATGCTTTTAGTGAAGAAGTTGAGCAAAACCTGATTAAGAACCAAGCTCCTGCAATTCTTTTGCCGTATTTAAGAGCGGCTATTACAAATATTCTTGCTTCTTCGGGGTTTGATACTGTAATTTTACCTTTGGTGAATATACAGGCTGCTGCAAAAACAGCACATATTGAAATTGAGAGTATTTAATGCGCAAACAAGGGCTATTCAAAATCGAACAGCCCTTGTTTTTTATTTTACATACTGCAACAGGCGTTTCATATCCTGCATTTTTTTACCCCCCTAGATATAGGAAATGTGCGAGTTTCCTATACTTATGGGGGTTAAAAATGCTTGCACAGATAAAGAGATATGCTGATATTTTCAAAAACGCAATGGCTAATATGATAGCCAAAACTGATAAAATAACAGATTACAACGAAGGAAGTATTACTTTTGCTTATCTTGATACTGCTTCACGCATTGCAGAACGGCTTTATACGGCTATTAGACAAAAATTTAATGAGCTTTTGCAGCTTTTGCCGTATTCTCTTTTTGGTATGACAAAAAAGAACGGCACGGCGGCAAGCGGTACGGTTGTTTTTAAAAGAGAAAAGGCATTGAACGCAAAGACGGTTATTGCAAAAGGCGTGAGAGTGTCGGGCGGTGGCTATACGTTCGTTACAACAACAGCGGGAGAAATTGCAGCGGGAGAAACAGAAAGCGCGCCAATATCGGCAATTTGCGAAACACTGGGAAAAGTCGGGAATGTTAAAGCTGGAGAGATTACAAGCATAGAAAGTACAGTTCCTGCGGATATTATCGGCATTGAGAATAGAGCTGCTTTTACAGGCGGAGCTGATGAAGAAACAGATAGCGAGTTTCAAACACGTTTTCAAACAAGAGTAAACGGCTTTTCGGGTACTAATGAATATGCAATACGCTATAACGCTTTGAGTGTGGACACGGTGCGAAGCGTTACAACTGAAAATCATAAACCGCCATTGAAAAATATCTACAATATGAGCATTTATGTTGATGACGGTTCAGGAAGCGCAAGCGATGAAACATTGGAAAAAGTGCGGCTTGCAGTGGAAGGAGACGGCACTTCATCAAATCCCGGACACCTTGCGCCCGGCGTGAATGTGCGTATTATTGCGCCTACTGCTATCCCCGTCAATGTAAGTCTAAACGCTGTTGTTTTTGATTGCGACCTTGCGGAAGCAAAAGAAGAAATTGAAACAGCGATTACAGAATACGTTAATTCATTGCCTATTGCTGATGTTGTTATTGTTTCGGAGATTATCAAAAAGGTTATGTCGTTTTCGTATGTCAAAGATGTGCTGATGATTACTCCGACGCAAAATGTAGAGCCGTTGAACAATCAAATTGCAAGAATCGGAACGCTTAACGTTAATGTGATTGAAAGCAATGATTAAAAAGAAATCGGGGAGTTGTTTATAAATGGGAAGTATTAGCCTTTTAGCGTGGCGAAAAGCATATATGCTTGAATTCGTTGACAATGACGCAGTTGTAGACACATTCACTTTTGCTATTCCGCCAGAGAGTGAAGATTTTGTTTTTCCGCAAAGATTAAGTGAAACAAAGACTTTCGGCGGCAGTGTTTTTGACGATTACGGAAACGACACATACAGAATTACTCTTTCGGGAACAACGGTAAACGAAGATAAAAAACTGATTTATAAAGGCAAAAAAGCTCCTCAATATCTCACAGGTACTCAAGAAATATTTGAGCTTCAGAAGCTCATAAAACAGTGGAATGACGGAAAAGTAAACACAGGGAGTTTTTCGGGCTGGGCGGTTGGATTCTTGAAAAACCTTGCAACTGAAGATGACGCGGAAAACAGAAAAGTATATTTGTATGATTTATCAAAAATGAGCCTTTTGCAAATTGCGGCAGGAACGGCAAGCCGTAACTATTGGCGCGTATTTATAAAAGAACTGAAAATTAAACGCGACAAAACAAACAAAATTGCGTATAAATACACGCTTGATATGCTTGCTGTTGAAGATTCTCAAAAGAAAGCGGGCGGGCTTTTTAGTGATTTTGCAAGCCAGATTGAAACACTCACAAAAGCTGTTGA
Organism: uncultured Treponema sp.; assembly: GCA_937901865.1. Lineage (GTDB taxonomy): Bacteria > Spirochaetota > Spirochaetia > Treponematales > Treponemataceae > Treponema_D. Next base: position 14,619 of record CALDID010000109.1, on the reverse strand, counting down.
TACTGTAAACACTGTTTTGACAGCAACTCAACTTGTTACACAAGGCTTTAAGCAGACAAACGAAGCCATAGAGAAAATGAACAAGCGGCTTTTTAAGCAAGACGATAACGGGAGCTTTGATGTGCTTGCGGGAGCTGATACGGTATCGCGCATTCTTGGCGTAGACAGTGCGGCAATTTACAATGATGTCAAAAATGTGCAAGACGGCTTTTCTGCATTGAAAGAAGCAATAGAAGCAATGCAGGCAAATGATGATGAAGACCAGAAAAGTTCAAAAGTTGTAAGTGCGGAAAAATTCAGAGTGTACTTCAATTCAAACGGCGGTTCAAACGTTGAAAGCCAGCTTATTGCGTATTGCAAAAGTGCAACAAAACCAGATGACCCGATACGCGAGTATTACACTTTTGCAGGGTGGTATTCAGACAGTACACTTGAAACAGAGTATGATTTTAATTCTGAAGTTACGGCTTCTATCGTTTTGTATGCAAAATGGATTCTTGCGGTTGCAGAAGTGCGCTTTAATTCTTTAGGCGGTTCAAATGTGCCGATTCAGTATGTCAAAATAGGCGAAAAAGCAACAGAGCCAGCAATCCCAAAACGCGAAGGCTATGCGTTTAATTATTGGTGTACAGATAGCACTTTGACAAATGAGTTTGATTTTAACGCTCCGATTAACAACAACATTGTGCTGTATGCAAAATGGGGTTTAATGTGCCTTGTAAAGTTTGTATCAAACGGTGGCTCAGACGTGGAAGAACAGACCGTTTCTATCGGTGGCAAGGTGATTTATCCTATAACGCCGACAAAAGAAAATTATGAGTTTTCGGCGTGGTGTACAGATAGCGATTTGACAGAAGTCTTTGATTTCTCAACTTCCATACATCAAAATATAACGCTTTACGCTCGTTATACGCAAATATACAATGATGTCTATTTCAATTCAATGGGCGGCTCTAGCGTGGCAAGTCAAAAAGTCAAAATCGGCTCTAAAGCAACTGTTCCAGAAGCCCCGAAAAAAGACGGCTACACGTTCAATTATTGGTGTACAGATAGTGCTTGCACAAATCAATTCAATTTCTTAACAACGCCGATAAATGCGCCTCTTACGCTTTATGCAAAGTGGTCAACGGCGTATTTTGACGTAACATTTAATTCTCTCGGCGGCTCTAGCGTTGATACTCAATCTGTGGCATACAATAAACTTGCAGTATTTCCGCCGATTCCAGAAAAAGAGAATTGCAGCTTTAAGAAATGGTGTACTGATGAAGAATGTACAACAGAGTTTGATTTTGCAACGAAAATTACAAGCGCAATTACTCTTTATGCTGATTGGCTAGAAGCGTAATTGCCTATATATATGAGGAAATGCAAAAATGTCAGTAAACACAATCGGGGATTTTATCCGCCAAAATATGCAGACTTCTCTTAATCGCGACGGCGAAATTTTCCGTGCTTTGCTTGCAGACAAAGACAGTGAAGACGGCACGCTTGAAAAGATATTTCTTGATGTAAAAGCGGCTATTCAATCGTGGACAGAAAAGAAAAGTGCGTATGAACTAGAGGGAGAAGCACTTACACGGTTTTTTAATCTGTTTTCTGTTTTGAAAAAGCAACAGAATGAAAGCGAAGAAGCATATCTCAAAAAGAATCAACTCATTTTTCAAAGAGCAGATGAAAGTGTTTGGGGTACGACTTGGGAAATCTTACACACATTCAAGCGGTATTTTGGAATTGATACCGTGTGGCTTGTGAATAATTCCGTGTCTTTTGACGAAAATCTTTTAATCAATGGCAATTTTGAACGTGTGGGCGGTTGGACGCTCGAAGAGGGCGCGACATACAGTCAAGAAGCAAGGTTTGAGGAAAGTATAGGTGTGCTTTTGGCAGGTGGCGGGAAAATATCTCAAAGCGTTGATGTCGGTGCTGGCAAAACGTATTTTTTGCATTTCTTTCTGAATGGCAAACTCCGCGTAAAGATTACCGATAATAACTCTCGCTTTTGGAGTGCAAACAGCGGAGAGTTCGGGGCGTGGGTAAATGCAGAAACAACAAAAGAGTTTGCTAGTCTTAATGCGTGGGATAGTAGAAGTATCTTCTTTTTGACAGATGATACTGTAAGCCGCGTAACAATAGAGTTCATCGGCGTTGACGGTTTTGATACAAGCCTTGATTATGTGCTTTTACACGAAAAGACAATCGCAAGCACTTATTCGCTGATTGCAGTTTTTGAAGGTAAGTACACAGACCAAACGGCAAGCCTCGCGCCATACAATGAAGACCCCGTAAAAGCGACAAATTACGACGCTATGGGCTATTTTGCGCAAGGCAAAGCCGATATGAACGCCGAGTATGAAAATACTGATTTTTTTGAAGATACAGCGATAAATGGAGATAATGAGCCTAGTCTTTTTGGAGGCAATGAAGACAGTGAAATCATTGAAGACGACTACGACGAAATGTCATACAACGATGAAAGCGTCCCGCTTGCTCCAGATAAAGAATACAGCGAAAGCATAGATTACGACGCTATGACTTATTTTGAAGATTCTTTTATTTATGGTGCAACAGGAAAAGACAGCAAAAAGATATATCAAAATCTTTTGAACATTCTCTCTCCTGCGGGAATTATCGGCAACCTTGAACTTCTTACACGAGATGACTATTAACATTTAGGAAGCTGTCCTAGATGTTTGGGGATATTGCCTAAACATTCGGGAAGTTTTCCTAAACATTAAGGCACTCTCCCTAAACATTCGGGAAACAATCCTAAAGATGTAGGAAACAATCCTAGACATTCGGGGATATTGCCTAGAGTTTGCGGCACGTTCCCGAAAGCAAAAAGTAAAATAAAATCTAACACTTTCTAACAGGGGGTAAGCTATGGCAAAAGTTACGCATAAAAAACTTATGAGCGCAATTAAAGATTCAGGCGGCATTATTTCAGTTATAGCAGACCGCCTCGGAGTTGCAAGAAATACAGTTTATGACAATCTGGAAAAAGACGAAGAAGCAAAAGAGGCTTTACAAGCGGAGTGTGAAACGGTTTTAGATACTGCGGAAAATGTGATTTTGGAAGCAATCAAAGACGGGGATATACAGACGGCTAAATGGTATCTCGGCACAAAAGGCGGCAAGCGTGGATATAATCCTGCACTTGAATTGAGAGGCAGTCAGACAGAGCCGATAACGATTAACTTTATCGATAAAGAGAGTTCGTTTAATGAAAATCTGTCTTGACCTTGAAAAAGTTGTCGGCAAAAACTACGATGAATTTCTTTACAGTCGAAAACGCTATGTAGTTTGCAAGGGCGGGCGCGGTAGCAAAAAGAGTTGTACAGCTGCGGTAAAAATCATCTATTTTATGATGAAGTATCAACGCTTTAAGCCGAATACGCTTGTAATACGCCGATTCTTTAACACTCACAAAAACTCTACACGCGCACAACTGATATGGGCTATAAAGGCTTTAGGTGTTCAGGATTTATGGAACATTCCAAAAGCCGAATTGACTTTGACATACAAGCCGACAGGACAGCAGATTTTGTTTCGTGGTATGGACGACCCTCAAAGTATCACGTCTATTACTGTTGAAGAAGGCTATTTATGTTGGGTGTGGATTGAAGAGGCGTTTCAGATTACAAGCGAAGACGACTTTGACAAATTGGATATGTCAATTCGTGGAAGTTTGCCGAAAGAGTTGTTTCATCAATTCATTCTGACATTCAATCCGTGGAGCGAAAAACACTGGTTAAAACGTCGCTTTTTCGATAATCCCGATAATGACACGCTTGCGCTTACGACCAATTACACAATGAACGAGTTTCTTTCAGAAGGCGATATACGGCTTTTTGAAAAAATGAAACAGCGATTCCCGAAGCGTTATCGAGTTGAGGGCTTGGGTGAATGGGGAATTTCCGAAGGCTTAATTTTTTCCAACTGGAAAGAGCAAAATTTTAATATCTCGGAGGTTTTGGAGCAAAACAAAGACAAACGCGACAAAAACGGCTGTTATGCTTTTGTGTCGGTTCACGGTATGGACTTCGGCTATAACGACCCTACGGCTTTTGTGGGTGTGTATGCTGATACCGTGGAATACAAGCTATATATTTTTTATGAGTATTACGAAGTGCAAATGGAAAACCGCAAAATTGCGACAGCACTTATTGACGCGGGATTTTCAGAAAGCAGTATTTGCGCGGATAGTGAAGACCCTAGAACGATAAACGAATTAAAAAATCTAGGATTAAAAGGCATATACGGAGCGAAAAAGGGCGCGGGAAGCGTTCTCGGCGTTATTCAGAAATTACAAGATTATGAAATTATCGTAAGCCCTAGATGTCCGCACACCATAGAAGCATTAAGCAATTATGCGTGGAAAAAAGACAAGATAACAGGTGCATTGCTAAACGAGCCAGAACACGATTTTAGCCACATACCCGACGCATTGCGCTATGGCACGGAAAATCTCGCTTCTGCGGCGGCATTGTACGCAGAGTATGCGGCAAAGCAAAAAGAAAGAGATAAGAATAGGAAAAAGGGAAAATCACTAGAAATGATTTTGCAAGGCTTGAGATAAAAAAAGAGGGTAGTTTGTGCTACTCTCTTTTTTTTATTTATAACGCACCCATAGCACGATTTTTGAACTTGTATTTATTGTTGTTGATATAGTCTTTTATATCGTCTTTATACTGTGAAATACGCGCGCCGAAGTATGCGCTAGTCGCTGACTGTGTAGAACTGAATGATTCTGAAAGTCCGTCCATACTCAAAGAGCTGGAAGAAAAGCCCGACATAAGACCGTCGCCGATAATATTGAGAAGCGAAACAGCCGCCTGTTTTGCGATAATCTCTCTTAAATCGGCTGGCACATCGTCGCTTGTTTCAAATCCTGCGTCGTAATCAATCGCGTAAAAGAGATTTGCACCTAATGTTTCACTGCCATACATACTAATTGCGGTAGACACGCCGCGCGAAGTTTCGCTAGGTTTAGGCGGTCGTTCCAAAAACTTCAAAATGCCTTTTTGCTTGTCAATGATTGTTGTTTTTGTTAAATCACGCGCACCGATGAAACGGCTTAACAACTCTAATTTGTGCAATCGGATAATAGGCTTTTGCCTTGTTTTTATAAATCCGTAACGTGCAATGCGTGAATAGCGGAAATCATATACGCTTTCGTCTACGTCGTAATCTTTACCCTTTTCAAGTTGTCTTTCTGTTGCATTGTAGCGGATTTTGCGCTTCTTGATTGTAATATCAAGTTCTCTTTCAATTTCAGTCAATGCCGCGTCAATGAAATACTGTATCTGTTCATCGGTGTAGCTTTGACCGTTGGTTGCCTTAAAGTCCGTCCCCCAAAGATATGTATAGCGCAAATCGTCAGCCGTTACGACATCACCCCATTTTCCCGTCGGTACTGTATAATTGCCGAAGGTGTAACCCATTGCGTTTTGCGTTCCGTATTTAATCCAATTTGAATATTGATAATCTTCAAAGGCGGGATTTTCTGCGTCAAAAGCACAATAGCGATATGAATAAAGTACATCATCTTCAAGATTGAAATTGTCGAGAAAATCGGCTTTTACTCCTACAGGCAAAATGCCGTTTTCTTCATCAACAACACAAAAGCCGTGTTCCTCACCGCAATAGACAAGATAAGTATCATCTACATTGCTATGGCGTTCAAGGCGGAAAAGATTGTTTGTTTTATCGTCAATCGTAACAACGATTCTTTTGTTTACAGTGCAAGCAATAATCATTTTTTTTCTGTCCTACAAATATAGGAAATGACTTTTTTTGAGAGAGTTTTTTTATTTCCTATATTTACAGAAAGACGCTGAAACAAAAGAAACAAGCGTTGAGTAAAAAAAATGTAAAAAAGTTACGGCGTATGTAAGACTTGTATCTCGCTTACATACGCCGTTTTTTTGTTATGCACTTGCCTTTATGAGTGCCGCATACTGTTCATCTGTCAGATGTGGACTAGCACGGAAAAAGCCGCCTTTTTCATTTTTTTCTTGCACATACTTTTCTGCTTCGTCTTTTGACAGACACACGCGCCGCACAATAAACGCAAAATGCTTAGAACTCCATTCAGATACTTTGTAGTATCTTATTCTGTTTTCAGGCGTGGAGCGTCTAAAGTTTTTTTTTCGGGGCTATCGCTTTCTCTCTCTCCTTCATCACGCGCCGCCTTTTTCGTGCGCTTTTCAGTCGGTTTTGACGCAGAAACGATATTTGAAACAGTCGAAATGCTGTTGTCAAAGAAAACTTCTTGCACAAAACGCTGCGCAAGCTCTGCATTGTCGGTTGCAACGGTATACATACCGTCTTTCGCATTAAAAGCAATGTTTACTCTAAAATCATTCATTGTAGTACCTCTTATCAATATAGGAAATGCGCATTTTTCCTATATTGATATGAACGCAAAGAAAATACACTACAATCAAAATCTACACCCGACTATTATGTTTTTGCAGCTGCAAAATGCTTTTCTTATTACACGAGGGGGCTTTTCACACGCGGCGCAAGAGGTTTTGCAGAGTTGCGAATGGACACTTTCACGCGATAACATATCGGGGAGCTTTGCATTGTCGTTTTATCCAGAATGTGAAATGGGCGGTCAAAAAAAAAGTGTATTTGATAATATAAAAATCCTTGATATTGTGAAAATCTATGAACCGAGTGAAAATAATGTTCCTGTTTTTATCGGCGTGGTGAAAACAAAAAAGATTACAGGAAGCGCAAATGCGGAAGGCGGTTTTAGGCGCGTAAGTGTGCAAGGATATGCAATTACGGGCTTAGTAAACGATTATACAATCAATCTCGATACAACAGCGTTATCTATTACAAAACAGCTTGCAACAAATGAAGACTTGCAAAAAGAATTGACAGAGCAATTTTCAAATTCTTTTGACAATCCTGTAAAAACGGTTATAAAAGCTGTGTGGGAATACTTCCAGAAAACAACGGAAGAAGGGAAAGGACTTATAACTTCTGATGTAGGACTTATGATAAAATCTCTTTTGGGTGATAAAACCGCCTTTTTTGATGTTGATGATTCCACGATTCATTATCCGCTTGCAAATATGTTTCACGGTCAAACAACGCAGAATTTTTTTGACATAATCGACGGCTTAATTCCAGAGCCTTACTATGAAAAGTTTGCATATACCGACGAAAACGGGGAAATGAAAATAAAAATCCGCAAAGTGCCTTTTAGTCCTAGCGATTGGGTGCAGTTGAATGTCTTTAATTTAGATGATGATGACATTGCAAATCTTGTAAAGAGTTTTGCTTTAGAACAGTCTGACAGAGAAGTGTACACGGTATTTATGCCATATCTTGAGGGCTATCCCGTTTCAGAAGATAAGATGTTGAAAATTGCCGCTATGGAGTCAAATACAAGCGAAGTGGACGGCAGAATAAAGCTCGGCGAAAAGTTTGCTATTTATGGCTATCGACCGCTTTTAGTCCATTTTATCGGTTATACAAAACCTGACGGCAAAGACGATGGAAGCACAAAAAGTGCAATGCAAGATGTTGCAAATAACTTGAAAGAAATGTATGAGCATTTACCCGATATGGTCGGCGGCAATATCACGATGTCGTTTTATAACCGGGGAAAAAGTGCGCCGATTATGTGCGGCGATATTGTGCAGTTTATGGGCTTGCAGTTTTACGTTGACGGCGTTACTCACAGTTGGCAATATGGACAGAACGGCGAAATCAATTTAAGTGTTTCTCGCGGCGGCGTGTATAATTCAGGAACATTCGATGCAGAAACAACGGCTAAAGCACAAATTGGCAGTATGGCAAAACTGCTAAAATAGGCATAGGGAGGGTAAAAATATGTTAGTTGAAACAGAAGCGAAAGTAAGATTTACGGGCGATAACAGCGATATAATACAGAAACTTGCCGATGTAAAAAAGGCGCAGGATTCTTTGGAACAAGCAAGAGCTTTTAGCAATCCATACGCAGAGCAGGCTACGCAGATTCAGAGAAATGAAAATACACAGCTTGAAGAGTTTAAGCAAGTATTTAAGCAGGCTGCTTTGTCGTCAAAAGAACTAGGCGGTAAGGGATATAGCGAAATGCCTATAGCACAAAATAAGGATTTGACTAATCAGACTTTGCCTCTTTCTGCAACTGCGAAAACAGAAAAGCCCGTTGTTGCAGAAACGACTGAACCGCCAAAAATCTCTAGCAATCCATACGCAGAGCAGGCTACGCAGATTCAGAGAAATGAAAGCCAAAAGAATAATGGTATACTTGCAAAACTTGCCGACGCACTTTTTCACACGGAAAAGAAAAAGGAAATCGAAAAAATTGATGTTCGTCTTGAGATGTTGTCAAAGATAATGGACGAATTGAACGACCAACTTAAAAAGGCAACAGAACGCGGCGACGATAAAGGAAAAGTAGACACTTCTACCACAATCGCAAATACTCAACAAGAAATAGATTCTCTTCGCGCAAGGCGTAATGAATTGACCGCAAAAGACGACAACGACGCGGCGGAGGCTATACGGCAATATGGCTTAATGAAAGCGTTACAGCAGGGCTTAGGGCTTGCAACGCAGATTGACAATATCGGCTTTAACAAGCGAAAGGCTTTTGCAAGCGGTGATTATCTCGGTGCAGAAGTTCAAGAAAAGCAAGGCTGGGCTGGTGTATGGGGGTCTATTGGCGATGTTTCTTTGGGATTAACGCCGATACTCAATGCCCTTTTGCCCGGCATTGGTGGCTTAATCGGTCTCGGCGGCGGTGTACTTGGCAAAGTCTTTCAATTCAAAGATAACCGCGCAGCAGGGGAAGAAAGCGCAGAACTTGCGGAAGCGGCGGCGTATGAACGCACTTTAGAGCATACAAACGGATTAAACAAACTCTTTTCAGACGGTGGCACTTGGAAAAATAACGCCCAAAAGACAACGGCAATTCTTGAAAACTCCGTCGGCTATGCAAAAGGCACGGGATTAGATAATTATGAGCTTATCGACCTTGCTTCTCAAATGCAACAGTACGGCACGGCAAAAAACGCAAATGAAGCAATGGCACAAGCGCAAACTGTTGCACGATTCTCAAACAATACGGGCGTTGATTTAGGCACTGCGCAAAAGTTTTTCGGCACAATGCGGCGTTACGGCTCTGGCGATGATGACGCTTTGACTTATGCCGATAAAGCGCGGCAAGCAAGCGGACTTGAAAAAGGTCAAACAGCAGAGTTTTTGAATTCCCTTGAAAGCGTGATTGAAGACGGAATCGCGAACGGCTTTGTGAAATCCGAAAAAGAAACAGCGGTTACTCTTAGCGCATTATATAAACTGTCGGGAAATAATCCGCTATGGACTGGTGCGCAAGGGGCTAGACGTTTACAGCAAATGAATAGCGGCGTGTCAAATGCAACGGCTATGCAATCTACTTCGCAAATGCTTGTAATCGGCGCGGCTAAAAACCTTATGGACTCCGCAGAAAATGACAAAGCAAAAAAAGCCCTTCTCGGCGGCGAAAAACTCACAGGAACATACATTGATACAATGCGTCTTGTTGAACGCGGCAACGACCCGAAAATGTTCGGAGAGATTGCGCGTCAAGTAAAAGCCGCAGAAGGTGATAACGTCGCAGGTCAAATAGAGCAATTCAAGGCGATTTTCGGAATGAATTACACTGGAGCAACTCAAGTGTATGAAATGGCGCAGAAAATCAGCGAAAAAGGCTATACAGAAAAGGACTTTGCAGCTGATATTGAAAAAATGAAAGGAAGCGGGCAATACGACAGCGAGGAGACCAAAAAGCAAGAACTCATAAACAAAATACAGACCTCAGTTGCACAAATCCACGAAAAAGACTTTGTAGAAACGTTACGGAAACTTGACGCGCTTGCAGTGGAAAAAGGTAATGAACTTTTGAGATTGCAAAAAGAGAAAGACGAAGAAAAAAAAGACGATGTAAAGCCACAGCCTAAACCGTCAAATGATTATCAAGTAGATAATACGCCAGAGGCAAAAAAGGAAATATCTCAAGCAGAGAACCTTGTAAAACAAGGCGATTTTCTCGGCGCAGGTATGCTATTGCGAGATAATGTTTTTTTGCGTGATATGGACTATGAAGGCAATGGCTCTATTATTCCAATGTTGCTAGATGATAAAAGCGGAAATGAAAATCTCGATAAACTGACTATTGGGTATGCTGCGGCAGAAAGTAAAGGAAGCCCGGAAGCCTTTGCAACAGCATTAAATGCCTTGCGTGATACCGATATTTTACGCGCTTACAGAAAAGCGGATAATGGCGCAATAACTGCCGCAGAATACGGAAAAATTATAATGCAAGCAATGAAAGAGGGCATTAAAGAGGCTCTAGAAAACGGAACCTTACACATTGAATAATTTTATTTCCTATTCCTATATTTGTAGGAGTGTCTTATGAAAGATAAGCAACTTGAATACTTCAAAAAAGAATTGAACAGGATTCTTGAAGAACAGCAGAGTAAAGAGAGCGTTTTAAGCGTTAAGAAATCGGCGTTTATGATAAACGAGATTTGTAAAAGTCTTTTTAATCCCGCGTATACGTCGGACGCGCTGGAGGTGTTGAAAGCTGGGCGCGGGCATCTTGTGCCAAAACAGATAACCACCACAAACAAAAAGACGGGTAAAACTTACACTACAACCGTGTGGGTAAATCCGAATAAGCAAAACGGCTTAAAGAAATACACAGAGCAGGATTCAAAAGGCGCGAAAATCGCTATCGGTAAATTGATGAAGAAAATCGACGCTTGCAACAGTGTTGAAGAGCTTTATAGCCTTGTTTTGCGAAATAAAAGCCGCTTTTCAGACAACGAGGGAAAACCACTTCCAATCGTTGAAAAGCTGCACGATTGTGTGGAAGCAAAAGGCAGTAGGCTTGAAACACAGGCAAAGAAAAAAGAAAATGCAAAGAAACTCACTTCAAGCAGAAGCGCACGGCTTGACGGCGGAGCGAAAAAGAATGACAACGGCGTGAAACACTCAGGCGAGTATGTACTCACAAAATCGGGTAAAAAAGATTTTGGAGAGATTACACCAGAATTATCAAAAATAATCAAAAGACAAGCGGGAAAAATTCGGCTCCGTATAGGTAAGCAGGACGGAGAAAAAGGCGACTTTGGAGAAAAACATATTGAACGTGATTCACGAATGGAACAGCTAAAAGCTGCTGGCTTTAATTCTGCTCGTGATTTTATTGAATATGTATGCGATGATTTTGACGCTGTTTATAATAACGGTAAGGGCTTAATTCTTGCAAAGAAAGACGAAAAAAAGAGCAAAATTGCAATGATTGAACTAACCCCTAGTACAGATAGTGATTTTTACGATGTAAAGACAGCTCTTATTTCTCGAAATACTTATTTAGAGGGAAAAAAACCGCTATGGGAAAAATCCATTAGCGGCTCACAATCGGATAATGTAGATACGCGCCGTGTATCATCTCAAAGTGAGACCCCTAGCGCATTCTCGGGTCAACCCGACAATGCAAGTATAACCGATAATGCAAACACTGTCAACAATCAAAGCGTCAAGGATTTAAGCGAAAACGCGAGTTCTCGGCTCGATAAAGGCGTGGCAGAAATCAGAAAGCATTACGAGGCTACAAAATCGGTTTTAGGCGGTAAGAAAAGCGTGATTTTGCCGAACGGGAACAAAATCAAATGCCGTTACAAAATCGTAGAAGCGGACGCACCGACGGCAAGCCATAATGAAATAACTTTTGCAAGTTCGGATAACTTCCCGACAAATGCAAACGGGCAGAACATCAACGACCGCGATTATCAGCACGATGAAGACGCGAAAATGAGCGTTATCTCAATCGGCAATAATTACAATGCGCTTGCGTTGCAGGATTTGCCTATTGTTACAAAAGACGGCGTTGTTGTATCGGGAAACAATAGAACGATGAGTTCTAAACTTGCCGCCAAAAACGGAAGAGATAAAGCGTATCTTTCGGAGCTTAAAGAGCAGCTTGCAGACGGGGAATTTTCGGGGCTTGACGAAAACGACCTTGACGGCTTTGCGCACCCTAGATTGATTCTTGAAATCGTTGATGAGCACGAAGGCAAATATACGACGGAAGAATTCGCGCAGTACAACAAAGACACAAAGAAAACGATGAACAACGTTGAAAAGGCGGTAAAACTCACAAAGACGCTTAACGCCGAAAAGATACAATCAATCGCCGACAGCATTAACGGGTATGAAACAATGGGCGAGTTGTATCAAGATAAAGTCGGCGGTCAAGAGTTTGTGCAGAAGCTCATAAAGGCAGGAATTATCGGCGAAAACGAAAAAGCGCAATTCTTGCAGTCGGACGGCTTATTGAACGACACGGGAAAAGATTTTGTTGAAACCGTGCTTGTCGGTACGATTCTCGACGAGAACAATATCCGCGGGTGCGACAGCGAGGGCGGAAAATCAATCAGAAAAAAACTGCTCCGTGCGATTCTGCCATTGGTTGAGAATAAGGGCAACGGCAAAGAATACAGCTTTAACAAGGAATTAAACGAGGCTGTTTCTCTTATTTTGGAAGTGAACCGAAATAAAGAGTTTAACAACATTGACAGTTATGTCAAACAACAGGATATGTTCGGGGGCGGTGATTTTGACCCGTTTGCCGTGCAATTTGCAAAGATTTTGCAGAGTGAGGGCGAGAAAAAGTTTGCAAATCGTATGAAGGAACTCGGCGCGGGCTGTAGAGAGTCGGCTTCGGGCGCAATGGATATTTTCTTAGGCGAAGTCGAAAGCAAAGAAAGCCTTTTGAAAAAGTTTTTGGACATTAAAGACACGGTGAAAAAGGCGTTTGACCGCTTCTTTGCACAGTGGACGGCGTAAGAGTACAGTTGTACATTTCAAAAGTACACTTGTACAGTAAAAAAGTACACGTGTACTTTGATTGAGTACAGACGGAAAAAGCAAAAATACATCTGTACAAAACAAAAGTACATCTCGGAAATAACAAAGTACAGATGTACTTTGATTGAGTACATAAGAATAAAAGGGAAAAAATGACACTTGAAGAGATAGACCAGCAAGACATTGTGAGAGATTATCTTTCAGAGGCAGAAGACGCTGTAAATGTGCTTGTTGCGCTCGGTAAGGAAAAGAAAGCAAATGCAGAATCTGTTGTTTTTGTCGATGATGACGGAAACGACGCAATAGCAAAAGTCTATGATTACCGCTATTACACTTGGAAAAGCGGCGACACATTCGACGCTTTGGCGTATCGGCTTTTGGGTAATGCGGATTTAGGTTCTCTCATAGCGTTTTACAACAAAATTGCTTATGAAGACGCAATAGAAGCGGGTACAAAAATAAAAATCCCCGTGCTTACTGAAAATGCAGGAAGTACAGATAATCGCATTTATGCAGAACCCGAAAAACAAGACGCTTACGGAAAAGATATTTTGCTTGATGATACGGGCGATTTTGCGGTAAGCGACGACGGCGATATTGCAACTTGTGGCGGAAAAGAAAACCTTACGCAGTCGATAGCGTTAAGGCTTGCAAGTGCCAGCACAAAACGCATTAGGGGGAGTGCTTACGGCATTAGAAGCACAATCGGCGAAGCGGCAGCTGTAGAAAGTTATTTGATGAGTTCGATAGAGCAAACACTTTTAGCCGAGCCGAGAATTGCAAGCGTTGATGAAATCTCAATGACAGGCGAAAAAGACCGATTGTATATCAAAATCTCATACACTGACATAAACGGCGAAAAAGGCGAGTATTCAGGCAATATCTGAAAAAAAAATGAGCTGTCAAGAAATCCTTGACAACTCAAAAAGATTGACTTGAGAAAACTTCTTATTGTTTATTGCGGCTTATATAGTAAAATTTCCCCTTGAACTGTCCGAAGCCGAAGACAACAAAAGAACCTCAATCAAAAAAAATTACCTCCTTAACTGAAAAATATAAATAACCCTGCTCTTTGCGCATTGCTACTATCCTTGAGCTAGAGGCGTGCAGGGTCTTATCTTTTACAAAATCTTTGAAGACGCATTAAACCGCAATGCGCCTAAAAGGTTTTCCCGGGTGCGCAATACGATTTTCGCGCCGTCTTGCTTAAAGCCGTTCTGTTCAAATACGATTAAATCTCCGCTCATCTCAGAAAGCAAAATTGCAACGTGTCCATATTGGTTCGTCTTTGTCGCATTCCATACAAGGACATCGCCCTCTTTGTACTTTGTGCCGTCCTTGTCTTTGACGAGCATAAAATACTTTTGTTCTTTCGGCATTTTGAAGTAGTCAAGAAAAAGGTCTTTCGCTCCATTCACGCCGCCCGTGTGTTCAATGTTCAGCACGTCCGCGCAATACTGGCGGAATAAATCAGTGCATTGACTGCCATAAATTTTGTCATAGTCCACTTTCTTACCATTGTACTTTTGCACAAACTCTTTCACTGTCATTTTCTCCTCCTTACTCAAAATACTCTATTTCGCACTTATCGCATTTCGCGTGTCGATGCCCTGTATCTTTGTCGCATTTAACCGTAAGTGTTCCATTGCAAAACGGGCATTTTGTAATTGTGCTTTCACCATTTTTAAGATTCAACTTATCAATAGCTTTTTCCAATATCAAAGGCTCGTTTTTGTCAAA
>CALDID010000108.1 GCA_937901865.1 uncultured Treponema sp. | reverse complement strand
GCTGTCCTATTTTAGAGTCGCATTAGGAAATATTTTGTCTTTTTTTCCATATATGCTATCACCCAAAATAGGACAGCCCATGTATTTCATGTGTACTCTAATTTGATGAGTACGCCCCGTACCGAGTCTGACGCGAACAAGCGAATAATTACCATAAGTCGCAAAACAACGATAATAGGTAATGGCCGATTTTCCTTTGTCGCTATCGATTACGGCTTTGAACTTTTTGCGGTCGCTTGGGTCGCGAATAATCTGTGTTTTTATAACTCCACTAGATTCTTTTAATATACCTTGCACAATCAAGATATACTCTTTCTTTGTGCTATGTGCACGGATTTGCTGTTGCAAAATCTCTTCAGCCCTTCGGTTTCGAGCTGTAATTATCACTCCCGACGTATCTTTATCTAATCTATGCACAATTCCCGCACGAAGATTAGTTGTATCACCTTTACCCCAATGAAAAAGAAGCGCATTAACAAGCGTACCACTCCAATTACCTATCGCGGGGTGAGTTACCATTCCTTGAACTTTATTTACAACAGTTACATCTTCATCTTCATAAAGGATTTCAAGTCCGATATTCTCAGGGGAAATATCACAAGGAACATTATCTTCCCATTCCACTTCTATTTTATCATTTGCACGAACTTTATAAGATATTTTTTGAGTCTTTCCATTCACCAAAATAGACACTGCGCCAGATTTTAGCTTTGAGCGATTCATATCGGCAATATTTTCAGCAATATATTTATCAAGGCGTTCACTCTTTGCGTTTTCTGCAACTGTTAAAGAAAAAAAACTCATTTTCGTTTTTCGCTCTTAGCAACGCTTTTTAAAAGCTCTAACGTCTTTTCAGCAGTGCTTTCCCATGTGAACTTTTTTGCCCAATCCAAACCATTTGAAATAAGTTTTTCGCGCAAAGGATTATCGGTTAAAATCTTCTCTATACATTGCGCCATTTCGTCAATGTTATCAGGGTCAAAGAAAAGCGCATTATTTCCCGTTATTTCAGGTAATGCACACCGAGAAGCACAAGTTACAGGAATTCCAGTAGCCATAGCTTCTAGCACAGGCAGTCCTACCCCATCGCACGCAGACGGAAATATAAAAGCATCAGCTGCAGCATACAATTCAGGCAATCCCTCGTGCGGAAAATACCCCGTCATCAAAATATCGCTTGCTTGTTCACTGTGCATTATGGCTTGATGGATTGATTCGGTAGCAGAGCCGTCGCTTCCTGAAAGAACAAGTTTATGAGGCAAATTCGTTTTCTGTTTGAACTTTTCAAAAGCGTGAATAAGCTCTATGTGTTTTTTCTCGCTGCTGCGCATACTAGAGGCATAAATGATATACGGACGCTTGATAGCAAACGGTTTTATATTTACAATATCATTATCCATCATATCGCGCTGATAAAATTCGCTATGGTTAATACCATTATAAATGATAGATATTCTCTCTTTTTTCACGCCCAAGCGTACCAAATCATCGCGAATATATGCACTCGGCACAATGATTGCGCTTGCTTTCTTTAAGCAATACTTTATGATAAAGCGGGAGACAACGTCCATTTGTTCAGAGAATTGTATTGATGCAATATCATTTACAACAAATACAGCAGGAACTTTTGGAAAAATAGGAGCTACACGAGTTGCCGCAGGATATAAGATAGCAGAACAACCTTTATCTGTAATGAATTTTTGTTCACTAAAATAGTGCCAAATGCGTTCTGCTGAAACAACTTGCGGCAAATCTATAGAATCGTATTCAACTTCAAAGCCTTCTGAAAATGTATAGCGGTCAAGCTCAGAACCATATAATAACCATTCTGTGTCTTGTGTTTTTAAGAGATGTGGCATAATTGAAGCAAGATAAGTCCCCACTCCCGACCTGCCGTGGTTGCTTCCGAATGTATCAACACCAAATTTCATAGATTTTAAGTATACCACATATTTGTTCATAGCGCAATGAGAGATAAAGAGTTTTATTATCCCGAAAAACAATATTTGCACAAAACAATATGGTATGTTAAAATAAATGTATGGAAACAGAGCAAACAGAACAGCGACCAGTATTCAAACGGCGTGCAAAAGACAGCGTATTTACGCATTTGTTTTCCGAACCAAAATATTTGCTTGAACTGTACAAGACGCTGCACCCCGAAGATACCGAGGCAACAGAAGCAGATATATCGGACGTAACAATACAAAACGTCATTACAGACAATATGTATAACGATTTGGGCTTTTTCGTTCGTGATACGCTGGTTATCTTGCTTGAAGCGCAATCAACGTGGTCGCCGAACATCGTAATACGAGTGCTGTTGTATTTGGCACAGACATACAATAGACCTGTTCGGAAACAGTATGTCATTGCCGTACTTTGCCTTATGTCATTGCCGTACTTGATACGGCAATCTATTGCAATATAGGCGTTTTGAGAAAGAGGCTGTGCCTCAGATTATCGGGTCGAGCCCGATAATGACAATTATCGAACAGGTCTAATAATTATTTCACGAAAAACGACATCGATTTATATGCAAACAGCAAAATAAAATTGCCAAAGCCTGAACTGTATGTGATTTACACAGGCGAACGCAAAGACAAAAAAGCTGAATTATCGCTGTCGGAAGAGTTTTTCAATGGCGCGAAAGATGTGCAGCTTGATGTGAAAGTAAAAATGCTCTATGGCGGCGCGCGAGATATAATCAGCCAATATGTTGATTTTGCAAAAGTGTGCAATGACCAAGTACAGAAATATGGCTACTCACGAAAGGCAATAGAAGAAATACTTCGGATTTGCATAGACAAAGACGTGTTAGCAGAATACTTGAAGACGCGGGAGGTGGAAATTATGGACATAATGACAGCATTGTTTGACGAAGACGAAGTTGCACGACGGTACTATTTGCGAGTACATCGCGAATTACTGCAAGAAGGAATGCAGAAAGGAATGCAAAGAGGTATTCAGAAAGGTATGCAAAAGGGAATGCAACAAGGTGTACAGAAAGGGCAAAGTGTTTTTGTACGCAAAATGCTTGCTAAGGGACATACATTTTCAGAAATAGCAGACCTTACAGGATATACTGAAAGCCAGTTACGAAGTTTTGTACAAAGCGATTAGGCTGCATATCCAAATAATAAAAAATCCCTGTGCAAAAGTTATTAGCTTTGTACAGGGATTTTTATTAGGAAGCTCTATGCCTCATTAGAAGCTGTAGCTAATGCGGAGCGGAATGCCCCAGCTGAATGGATACTTTGTTTCTCCATTGTCTGTGTATGTTGTATCATACATACCGTAGCCGTTTGTTGCACCAACAAAACCAGCAGACACCGCGCAAGCGTCGTAGTTCTTCTGAACGCCAAGACCGAAGTTCAAACAGTCTTTGTTGTCTGCGACAGAGTTTGACATATAAATGCCGTTTGCATATCCGACATCACCAAACAATGTCAAATCTTCCATAAGTTTGTAATCAACACCTGCCGCAAAGAACAAACCAAGCTGTCCGTCTTTTTTATAGTCATCAGACTTGTCGCCTGTCTTGTAAGTCCCGATTTTTGTACCGACCTGAGCATGAATATTAAGTTCATCTGTTGCGCCGAATTTTGCATAGAGATTAACCTTGTTACCAATGCTCTGCTCTTCATTAACACCGTCAATAACATAGTACTTCTGGACAGTCGGGATAAATGCACCCACGCTGATGAAGAGGTTTTCCATTGGGCGAAGGTCAACAGCCGCATTCACAATGTTCTGGTCTTTCTTCTTTGTGCTGTCGCCGTCTTTCACATAAACGCGGTCAGGAATTGTGTCCAAGCCGAGTTTGATTGTTGCAATGCCGTCATCGCCACCGATTGAGTACGCAACAGCATACTTTGAATAGCGACCAAGAATATCAGCTAGGTTCGTTATCGTTGTAGTTTTTGTAGCTTCTACCCATTCGAGTTTCGTCGAATCCCAGTACTTACCGTTCCAGATGTTATCTGACTCAACCTCTTTTCCATCTGCATCGTAATATGTAGTTGTTGACATGTTGTTCCAGCCCGGGTAGTTCAAAGAAGCAAAAATCTTCAAGCCTTCAATCGGGAATACTCCGATTTTTGCACCTGTTGAATCTTGACCTTGAAAGGTGAACGCTTCGTGGAAAGCATTATTTGAACCAGCATTGTTTCTCATTGTACCAACGCGGAACAAATCCCATG
>CALDID010000107.1 GCA_937901865.1 uncultured Treponema sp. | reverse complement strand
CCTGTTGCTTTTATACTAGCATACTTTTTAGTAACACCTTCGTTTTAGCTTTTGGCAAAAATCTAAAATAAAGTAGGCTGATTTTATTAAAATCATTAACATTAGAGTTGTTCAATATCTATTTTGACGATGAATACAATTATGGTGCTAAAAAATTACTAAAAGTGCAATATAAGTTTTTCTATGATTGAAAAGATAATTAAAACCATGATAAACTAGAATTATGGACAAAAAACAGCTCGCCAAACGAGAAAAAATGATAGCACGTATTCAAGAGTTCACACTAATGGATGATGACTTTATGACGTGCTTTTTCGACGGCGATATTGAATGGACTGAGTTTTTGCTTAAAACTATACTTGGAAAAGATTTGACGGTTACAGAAGTTACTGCTCAAAAAGTCATAAAGAGTTTGAAAAGTCGTTCGGTTAGGCTTGATGTTTTTGCACGGGATTCTGAGCAGAAGCCTTATGACATTGAAATCCAGAGGGCTGACGAAGGAGCAGGAGCAAAACGGGCTAGATACAATTCAGCAATGATGGACACCGATGAAACCGTAACAGGAATGAACACTGATGATCTTCCAGAATCGTATGTCATTTTCATAACTGAGAACGATATTTACGGCAAAAATAAGCCTTTGTATCATATTGAAAGAAAGATAGTTGAGCTTGATAATAAAGATTTTGAAGACGGAACTCATATCATCTATGTGAACGGGAAATATCGAGCAGATGATGCAATCGGCTCTCTTATGCACGATTTTTCTTGCAAGAAAGCTGATGATATGAAAAGCAAATTGCTTGCAGAAAAGACAAGAGAGCTCAAAGAGAATACAACGGGAGTGCAGAAAATGTGTAAAATTATGGAAGAATTCGTTGAAGAAGCAAGAATGGAAGGCAGAATGGAGGGCAGAGCAGAAGCTAGGACTGAAACACGAAACGAGGTTGCAGAAGATTTATTAAAAGACGGCTCTCTTTCGATAGAACGTATTTCTGCTATATCTCGATTGCCGATAGAGCGAGTTAAAGAGCTTGCCGAAAAGATTGCTGCAAAATAGTTTGAGATAATTCCACTAAAATCATATATGCTGATTAGTGGAATTATCTCAAATACAACTTTGATTAAAAACTTTTATTGACTTTTCCAAGTTCAAACCTCTATTCACAGACACACTTTGAAATCGTCAGCTTTCATACGAAGCAAATCTTCAAAGCTGTATATTCTGTCTTCAATAAAGATTACATGCATAAAATAATGAAAAAAGATTCTCTGTTGTTTCTCTGAAAGATGGTCTTGAAATACTTCAACATTCCAATTGAGTCCTTCTTCATTGATATCATCGCTTTTGATATGCTAAACGAGCAACAAAACAGCTTGTGTTTGAGATAATCTTTGAAATTTATTAGAGCATTGAAAAGTTTTAGCTACTCAAAATGAACTAAATCATACGGATAAAACTGAATATCTTTTAATTCAGAATCATCTATCTTCATTTTTTTGATTATTGCAGCAACCTCAAAGCACCAATAACCATAATATAAGTTTTCAGTAGACTTATGAGAAAAAAAACATTCTAGTTCTTCATCAAACCAACTATTTTTCACATAATCAGTAAGCATAGATGTATCATTCTGTTTCAAAACGGCTTGAAGTTTTTCATAATGAGCAGGATAAACAAGTTTGAAGTTATTCTCACCAATCAAAATATAATAAAAAAGCCAATCCTCTACATTATTCAATTTTGCTTTTACCACATCAAGCTTTTTCTCAAAATTGAATAAAATACAAAGAGAAAGCATTTTCAAATTAGCATCGTAATAATTCACATTGAATGTGTTAGCCCATGTATCAAATAAAGATTCAAACTCTTTATTCAAAAGCAGAACATCATCGCCTCTTGAATATTTTGCAATAAAAACACCTAACTTTAACAAGAAAACTTTTTCCTTTATTCTCCCAATACGAGCAGAAGCAACTTTTCCATTAGCTAGATTATCTTCAAAACTTGCAATTCGCTTTGAATCTTCAGAAATAAAATTGTCAAAATATTCTTTTGATTTTAATGAATCTCTCATAAAACTACCACTTTCCAACTATAGTAACATCATTTACAGATGAATCCAAGACATATACCGTACATTCGCCAGTTTTGCTGTTCACATGAGTTAATACAGTTTGATACCCCTCTGTTTCAATTTTATCAGCCACTGTTTTTCCTACAGCATTTTCAAGTCTGTTATTGCCTGTAATATTTCCATATATCCAGTTTTCGCTCATTTCAATACCATCTGCAGGAGATGATAAAGCATTAGTTCCAATAAACTCACCTGCCGAATTTTGATAGCCACATTTTGCTTCTGCTATTATATAAGGCGGATTTCCATTAGGATTGTAATATACACCATCAATTCCTTGAGGTGCTTTTTCAGTTATATTAGTAACTTGAGTTTTACTTACTCTTTAATATCCATGCTCATGCATAAATATATCTTGTTTCATTTCGCCATAATTACCTTTTTCGGCATTTGATAGCTTATTAAGTCCATTTTTCTCAATATCACGAACAGTTTTTTGCTTTGGATACCATTCAGGTTCATATTTTCCAATCAGTTTACCAAATTCATCATAAACTTTTCCATCAAAGATAGTTTCAACACCAGATATATTTTTTAATGCATTTGCCTCTTTTGACAGCTTATAGACTTTTGCGCCACCAGACACAAGTCCTGTAATCGCGCCGATAAGATACCCATCAGCCGCTCCTTTTACAGTTTCGAAAAGTAACTCGTCGCCCCTTTTTCCTTGCAAATACGCAATGCCAGCCGACGACACAGCTCCAATTGCACCTCCGCTCAAAGCTAAACTTGTTGTTTCAAGAGCAATACCTTGTAAGACCGATTTTGAAATAGTAATAATTCCAACTTGATAAATAGTATCACCAGGAACAACAAAAGAAACTATCCACGTTGTCGCAACAATAGCCGTACCTACACCGAACTTTGCAAGAGCTTTGTTGTAGCATAGTTCAAGCTGCTTTTCTTGTTCAGCACGGCTTTCTGCATAAGAGAAAAAGTCTTGTTTCTGCCCAGACCATTGCCAATCAGAGAAATATTTTACAAAGTTCGCTTGAGCATTTACGCCTTTTGCTGTAACTAGCTTTAGATATTTTCCGTAGCCATTAACATAGATATCATTGTAAACATCTTCGTAAACAGATTCTGTTGTGCTGTCATAGATGTTTGAATAAACGCTCTCTACAACGTTTTCATATACGCCGATTTTCTGACCTTTTCCGTCTGTAAAAGACTCTCCGTCAGTAAAGGATTCCCCGTCAGTAAAAGAGTCACCGCCTACAAAAGAATCCCCTTCTACAAAAGAGCTACCGCATGTGAACGATTCTCCGTTTGTAAATGATTCCCCGTTAACAAAGGATTCTGCGAAAAGAGGAGGAAACAGAAATGCAAATAAAGCAACGCATAAAAAGTTATGTAATTTCATTCATGAACCACTAAAGTAAAAAAGCGATTTGAATTTGAATACGAGTATTGCCAAGAATAAAAATCTTCAACCATTACGTAAACTATATAAGCATCTTCAAAATGCCCATATTCATCAGCAACACTTTTATCAAATGCAAAATCGCATAGAGATTTACTATTATGGAATGAAATATCAATGGGTATTTCATGAAACAGTTCTGTTTCCCATAAAAAAAAGTCTTTATACTTGCTTTTTGTTTTTTCATCAAGAGATAGATAATTATTATGAAGTTTATTGATATCTATATAAAATTCCACAGCAGCTTTACATCCCTTTTTATTCTCCAATATCAGAGGAATACCTCAAAAACTATCTTCACAATACTCAGCTTTATTTAAAATTCTCCAGTCTCCTGATTTTGGCAACCTGCCTATATATTTCTGAAGTTCCGAATAATAGTCTGTACCAGAAAATGCATATAAAACAACATTCATTAAGTCATCTGCTCCAAAAAGACTGGTTACTTTCAAATATTTCTCGCCAAAAAAACTGATTCCCAATTCCAATTATCATTTCTGTAATTGCATTTTGGGAACTTTACACAAATAATAATGTTATTAGGACTTTGAAAAGGAAGAAGTATATCAGTTTTTACTACCTCAAAGTCATATCGCAAAAAGACTTTCCCACCTTCTTTTAGGGCTTTATCAAGAGAAATCTGAGGAGAATCCATTGTAGAAAATGCACCATTTCCATAACGAATGCTTTGAGTAACTGAAACTTTTGTTTCAGCAAAAGTAGCTACAGCCATAAATGCAAACAGTAACAACAAAATAAATCTTTTCATTTCTTTTCTCCTTGAGATTCTTTTTTCTCAGAACATTTTGTAGATACATTATTCTGAATATTTATAACAGCATTGCTCATTGCCTGTTTTATAGCATTTTCTGGAATAAAAACAGTTTTTATGGGTATAAAAACTATTTCACATTTTGATGGCACAGAAATCTCAAAGTTCTTCCATTCAGAACAATTTCCAACAAGATTAACTTTTCTCAAGTTGATGCACTTTGAAAATGTAGCAACTTGAAATTTACTAGAGCCATTATTTTTAGGTCTCTGAAAAAATGTTACTTCTTCAATATTCTTACAATCAGAGAAAAAATTTTCAGGCAACTTCCATTCAGAAATATCTAAATCAACATACTTTAGATACGGTAAATCACTAATAGACTGTGAAGTTTCATTATCAAAACTGGAATCAATAAATAATAAGCGTTCTGCAGTTTCATAATTCTCCTTGGCTCTTGACTAGTTAAATCTTGAGATATAGGATTTAACTAATGGTAAAACAAAGACTTACAGCACAGAAGAGAAACCATATTTTTTTATGCTTTAAAAATGACCTGACAGCGACTCAAACAGCCGATATTTGTGCTGTTAATCGAAATACTGTCAATCGTTATTACAATCTAATATAGAATTATAACACACAAAACAAAAACTTTCAAGCACAATGCGTTTATTATCGCAAGAAAAATGCTAAAGCAAGCAAAAGCGCAAGAAAACAGACATTCATCACAGTGAAAACGAGCATATAATTCGATTTTGCTTTTGAGGCAGTCGAAAAATAGATTTTATACGAAATAAGGCTTGCAAGAGAGGCGACAAGAGTACCAAGCCCGCCAATGTTCACCCCGACCAAAAGTGATTTTGTATGCAAAGAGAATGGATAGAGCAAGAGCGTTGCAGGCACATTGCTTATCACTTGGCTTGAAAGAACGGCAGAAATCAATTCATTTCCCGACACAACTTTTTCAAGAGCTTCTTTTATGGAAGAGATATTCGACATATTGCCCGTAAACACAAAGAACGCCGAAAACGTCAACAGCAGCATATAATCAACGCTTTTTAATACATCTCTATCTGTTATAAAAAGGCACACCGCCACAATCGCCGCAACCACGCTTTTCGGAATTATACGCACCACAGAAAGCAAGCACAAAGCAAACAGCACCGTTGAAAAAATGATTTTCTTTTTATTCAAATTGCGCCTTCCCGATGAGGTCGGAACAGATATTTTTGTGCGAGGAATAACAAGCATTGACACCAAAAGCAAGGCAAGCGACAAAAGCGTATACGGCAAAAGGAGTTTGATAAACGCCCATATCGAAATATTCAGCTTTGAATAGAGAAACAAATTTTGCGGATTGCCGAGCGGAGTGAGCATACTGCCAGTATTTGCCGCGATTGTTTGAAGAGCGACGACATACATCACGCACCATGAAGGAGCAAGCGGAGTTAGAAGCATAAGCGAAAACGGAACGAAGGTCAAAAGAGCGACATCATTCGTGATGAACATACTCGTAAAAAAGCACAGCAAAACAAGAACAGCCGATAAAGTGCGCAGGGAGCGGACAACAGAGCAAAGCGCAGAACCTAAGGCGTTGAAGAGCGAGTACTTTCTAAAAGAGGAAACAACAGCCATAAGACTAAACAGAATAAAGAGCGTATTCCAATCGATATAGCCAACATACGCTTTTGACACAGGCACAAAAAACGAGCTAGCAAGAGCGCAGACAAAAGCCACACAAAATACGATTTCTTTTTTTATAAAACTCCACATAATGCAATGATACTATCACGATAGATAAGAAAAATAAAGCACTCTTTGAGCTTTTTCACTTGAGAAGTGTTTTTACTCAAAAAGTGCTTTCGTATTTTGAAAACAGCCCGTGCCACTTACAAAACAGCCTGAGGCTGACAAAACCATCTGTGGCACTTACAAAACAGCCTGTGGCTGCTAGAAAATATCTTCGGCTGGCTTTTCGGCTTTTTTCGGCTGGAAAACAAGCTTCATCACTTCAAACGCAGTTGAAACAGGAATAAATTCTATTCCGTGCTTAACGTGTTCAGGGATTTCTTCCAAGTCGCGCAGATTAGCTTTTGGAATAATTATCGTCTTTATTCCGTTACGCTTTGCAGCAACTGTCTTTTCTCGCAATCCGCCAATTGGCAGCACCATACCTGTAAGGCTTAACTCCCCTGTCATAGCAAGATGAGGCTTTATTATGCGCCCAGACAACAGAGAAAGAAGAGTTGTCGCCATAGTGATACCTGCGCTCGGACCGTCTTTTGGAGTAGCTCCTTCTGGAATGTGCAAATGAATCGTGTTGTTATCAAACCAATCAGCACTCTTTATGTTATGCTCAATGACAAACTGACGCACCCAGTTCAAAGCTATATTCGCGCTTTCTTTCATCACGTCGCCCATTTGCCCCGTAAGCTGCAAGCCGCCTTTTCCTGCAAAAGCAATGCTTTCGATTAAAAGGGTGTCGCCGCCCATACTCGTCCACGCCAATCCGATAGCTGTGCCAGGAAGAGAAGCCTTTTTGATTTGGCTTTCGTCAAACACAGGCTTTCCGAGATACTTTTGCAAATCGCTATCGTTTACGCTAAACGTTTTATCTTCAATAGACTTTGCTACAGAAGCCTCCTGCTCAGTATTTGCGTCCTCTGCAATAGACAACTGTTCAAGAACGAGCTTGCGATGTATCTTATCAAGACACTTTTCAAAGTTTCTCATACCAGCTTCGCGCGCATACTCTTCTGCGATTTTCTTTAGCGCAGAAGCACTGTATTTAACCTGGCTCTTTTTCAACCCGTTCTTTTCAAGGTTTTTCGGAATAAGATACTTCTTTGCAATCTCGATTTTTTCTTGGTCGATATAGCCAGAAAGATGTATCATCTCGGCACGGTCAAGAAGCGGCTCTGGGATAGAATCGGTGGTGTTTGCAGTGAGAATAAAGAATACATTGCTTACATCAAACGGCACATCAAGATAATTATCACGGAACGTTACATTTTGTTCAGGGTCAAGTACCTCAAGCAATGCACTCGCAGGGTCACCATGTGCAGAGCCATAGCCCATTTTATCGATTTCGTCAATCATAAACACAGGGCTTTTGCTTTTCGTGATTTTCAATCCTGAAATGATACGACCAGGCATAGAGCCGATGTATGTTCTTCGATGTCCTTTTATCTCGCTTTCATCGTGCATACCGCCAACACTAAAGCGATAAAACGGCTTGTGCATTGCATTCGCAATAGAGCGACCGATGCTTGTTTTACCAACTCCAGGAGGACCTACAAGGATAAGAATAGAGCCCCTGTTATCTTTCTTTAGCTTTCTGACCGCTAAATACTCAATAATTCTCTTTTTGACATCTTCAAGCCCGTAATGGTCTTTTTCAAGTATGTCTTTTGCTTCGCTCAGAGAAAACTCTTCTTTTTGCTCGTCTTGCCACGGTAGCTGAGTAATAAGCTCAAGGTAGTTGCGGCTAGAGATGTATTCAGGGGAATGAGGCTCCATCAGATTGAACTTTTCAAGCTCACTTTCAACCGTTTCTTTTATCTCTCCTGTGAACTTGAATGAATCGATTTTCTCTTTGAACTTTTCATAATCATTCGTTTTAGAGTTCTTTGTAATGCCAAGCTCTTCTTGAATGCTCTTTAGCTCTTCCCTCAAGAAATACTCTCTTTGATTCTTCTCGACTTTTTCGTTAAGGTCACTTTGAATCTTCTTTTGTATACGCAAAAGCTCCTGCTCTTTTTTGACGTATACCATAACCTGTTCCATACGCTTGTGTACGTCGAGGAGTTCGAGAACGTGTTGCTGTTCGTTTTTGTCTATGCTCAATATCGTCGTGATAAAGTCTGCAAGGCGACCAGGGTGCTCCATATTCAGCATATTCATTCGCATTTCTTCAGAGAAGAGCGGATTATTCTCGCTAATCGCCTTCATCTCGTTCACTAAAGCCCTTGTCATCGCCTTGACTTCAATGGAATCATCATTTTCATCGTCAAGATATTCCACAGCCACGGCCATAGGACTTTTTGCGCTTAAAGATTTACGAATACGGAAGCGGCGCATTGTAGAGATAAACACATTAAGACTCCCGTCAGGCAACTTTATCTTTTTGACAATGCGCGCCGCAGTACCTACATCGTGTAAGTCTGCAACAGAGGGGTTCTGCGTTTCGTTTTTCATCAATACAATACCGATAAACGCATCGGTCTTGCACGCCTCTTCTACAGCCTTTGCGTCCTCTGTGCCACTTATCATAAGGGGAGTGAAAATTCCTGGGAAGACAGGTCGCCCCATTACAGGAATAATCAACAGCTTATTCGGATAGACAATTTCAGCAGGTGGCAAATTGTCCTCTGTGCTGTCGCTCGTATTATCTACACCCGTTTCGTCTACAGGTGTTTTTTCTTCTGTTTCATTTTCAATAGATTCATTGCTCATACTTTTAATATACTAATAAATAGTGCAATAAATCAAATTTTTTTATGCTGTTTTGCGCTTAAACGAATGATATTATTTTTCTTGAGGTTTCAAACCGTCTACAATAAACTCAGTCGGAATGCGTGAGGGACGTTTTGTGCTGCTATTTACACTAGCCCACGTTACATCAGCTTCTGCACAAATACTCGAATCTTCTTTTCGTATTACTTGGTGAAACATACCCGACACTGCACCAAACTTAACAGGATACACTTCGATAGTTAGCTTATCATCTAAAACAGCAGATTCTTTATAGTATATATCAATATGAGTAACATATAAAAAGTAGCCAGCTTCAACCAAACCTTTGTAATCAAAGCCAATTTGATGTAAATACTCCATTCTGCCGTATTCAAGATAGTTCAAATAGACCGCATTATTCACATGACCATAAGAATCACATTCATAAGAACGTACTACTAAATCTGAAAAATAGCTCATTTTATTTCCTCCGAACTGCTTCTGACAGAGTTTACAAGCTCCATAAAACTTTCATTCTTTTCTTTTTCATCAATATCTAAATCAGAAGACACTACATATACACCGTCTTTTTCTACGATAGAAGCTCCTTCTCTTGAAATTTTTTCACTCGATTCTAAAGATAGCTCTTGCGTGATTTCAGGAAGCATTCTTAACAAAGTAAATGTATACTGCGTTTCGTCATCGTCATCTAACGGCTCTACGAGAGAAACAGGTTCATCTTCAACAGATTCTTCCTCGTCGCTACTAGAATCAAGAAAAGAGAAATCTGGTTTTTCATAGCTAAAATCTTCTACAACAGTCTTTGCTTCACTTTCGGCAGCTATCTTTTCAGCAGTACGGACATTTTCTGTTTCTCTATCAAATTCTCTCTCAAACTCGCTCGCAACATACTCTTCAGTTTCTTCTTTATCGCATTCTGAGTCTTCTCTCTTAGCCTCTACCGCTTCAGGCTCTTTTTTCTCTTCAGCCTCTTCTATTTCTTCAACAGTATCAACTGCTTCACTTTCATCAACTTCTGCTAAATCATCAGAAAGCTCTTCAACTTCTTCTACCGACTCAGCTTCTTCTATTTCCTCAACAGCTTCTGCTTCCTCGACATCATCAGGTATTTCTTCGATTTCTTCTACATCATCAGAGAGCTCTTCAAGAGCCTCCACATCTTCGATTTCTTCTGCTTCCTCTATTTCCTCAACATCGTCTGAAAGCTCTTCGACAGTTTTTACAACAGGTGCAGGAGGTGTATCTGACAAGTCTTTTACCACACTCGGCGACATAGTAACAGTTACAGGGCGTTCATTAACAGAAGAAAGCACTTCTGAAAGCATTTTTCTTAGCTGCTCTAGCGTAAATGGCACATTTTTTGTAGACGCATTCTGCGCGCCTAGCACTGCTAATATATCATTCCAACTATGCTCTAAAAGCTCATCAATCGCTTTAGATTTCTTTTTGCTTACCTTTCCAATGCTTTCTTTTATCTGCAAAGAAAATTCGTTCTTTTGGAGCTGTATGCTTTCTTGAATTGTAGACCAATCAACTTTTTCTTTCTTTTCCAAATAATCTTTGATAATCTGAAACTGAAGTTTTTTTACTCTCTTTCTGACAAGCTGCATTTTATCGCGAAAGACAAGGCAGATGATAAGGAAAATTATCAAATATAATACAATACACGCACACACTAAAAAGAACAGCCGCAAAGAAGTTGATAGAGTAAATATATCGCTTTTGTATACCCAACCAATTTTTTCTTTATTTTCGCTCTCCTTTGAAAAAAGAGTCCAGCTCTCATCATCTTCGCCAACAGAGTTTAACTGCAAAACATTATCGCTTCCGCTTTTCCATTTTTCGCTCACCGCTTTTTCTATTAAAATGCGCAAAGCTTTATTTGCATCAGAAGAAAATGGTGGCAATCCAAACAAAAATCCACTAATCTCCCTTTCTCCATCTTGCACAGAAACAAGAGAAAAAGTCGTATCGAATGCAAGTTTTTTATCGGCAATAAGATAGCGAGGAAAATCAGAAGCCGCTACATAAAAAGCTAAAAAGCCTCGAAAAACAGATAAACTATCATAAAACGGCACACAGAAAATAATTCGACCGTTTTTATCAGTTTCACTATCAAAGACAACTTTTACCCGCTCTGCAAGCTCTTCTTGAGTTCTTGACGCAATGCCTGTATCAAATGGCACAATTTGTGAAAATGGCAATTCCCCTTTTATATCACCATAGTTTATGTATTCAACAGCCTTTTCTGTTTTAGAAAGTGTGTCTTTACTAAATGTAGAATAATGGATATAGCGACCATTTGCATCAATAAAGCGGAACCCCAAAAGAGCAGATGTTTCATTAAACAAATCTCCCGTAACTTTGCTTCTCATCTGCGTATCAATATCGCTAGGCACAGCAGATAGATACGATTCTACAAAAGAATTAAGAGTATATTCTGCAAAAGTCTCTTTTTCTTTTTTTATATAGAGAGAAAGAGCTTTTGCTTCTTCCTCGGCTTGATTCAAAATTGAAGCAGTAACCGCTTTTTGATAGTATCTCGTTTCAAGCAAAGAAGATACTTTAGGCAATGAGGTTGCATAAAAAACTGAAAACAAAAAAACGGTTATCAATAAGCTTGCGATAACTTTCAGTAGTGAAGACACTTTTCCTTTATTCCCTATCACCTTGATTTTCGGCAATTTTGTCATTCTTCTTCACACACTAAACTTTCTTTGCAATACATTGACTAACAGCGCAATTTATGGGAAAATTAAGAGCTATGAGCAAGTATATTTTCGTGGCAAGCGGCGTGTGTTCCACGCTGGGCAAAGGCGTGGCTTCGGCTTCTATCGGCAGTCTGCTTGAATGTAGCGGGCTAAAAGTTGCAATGATGAAATGCGACCCTTATATAAACGTGGACGCAGGAAATATCAGCCCGTATCAGCACGGGGAAGTCTATGTTACTGAAGACGGGGCTGAAACAGACTTGGATTTAGGAAACTTTTCTCGATTTACGAGTGTAAAAGTTGAGGACGACGAT
This sequence comes from uncultured Treponema sp., assembly GCA_937901865.1. Classification (GTDB taxonomy): domain Bacteria; phylum Spirochaetota; class Spirochaetia; order Treponematales; family Treponemataceae; genus Treponema_D. Next base: position 10,089 of record CALDID010000107.1, on the reverse strand, counting down.
TGCATCACCATCGGCAAAGTATACGACAGCGTTATCAGAAATGAACGTGCTGGTCGCTATAATGGTCGCACCGTTCAAGTTATACCTCATATCACAGATGAAATCAAAAGACGCATTATCACGCAGGGAACAAGAAGCGGAGCTGATGTGGTCATTGTAGAGATTGGCGGCACAGTGGGCGATATAGAGGCCATTCCGTACCTTGAAGCTGCACGACAGCTTATCAGAGAACTTGGCAAAACTGATGTTCTTTCTATATATCTTACTCTTGTTCCTGTCATCACTGGCGGAGAGCTAAAAAGTAAGCCTACTCAAAACGCAGTAAAGCTCTTACAAGAAGCTGGTATTCGCCCCGATATTTTAATCTGCCGTTGCGAAACCGCATTAGACGAAGGGCTTAGAAAGAAACTTGCTATGTTTTGCAATGTATCTATTTCCTCTGTCTTCACATCAACAGACATCGAGAAATCGATATATGAACTTCCTGTTTTGTTTCATGAACAGGGAATTGATAGAAGGATATTAGAAAAACTTGGTCTTTCTGACAGAGAAACAAATATCACACAGTGGACTTCGTTTTTATCAAAGCTAAACAACCCATCAAAGAAAGTTTGTATTGCTATGGTTGGAAAAAAAGATTATTTGGACAACTGCTTTAAGAGCGTCAGAGAATCTCTTTTCCATGCCGCAGTAACAAGCCACAATGCAGAGCTTTCTATAAAGAAAATCGACGCAGAAACTCTAGAGCGGAGTGCAGATATAAAAAGCTACTTTGAAGGAGTAGACGGGATTATTGTTCCTGGAAACTATGGGCAGAGAGGCTTTTTAGGGCTTTTAAGAGCGGTGCAATACGCAAGAGAAAACAATGTCCCATATCTAGGAATTGACCTTGGTATGCAGCTTATGGCGATTGAAACGGCAAGAAACATCTTGCATTGGGAAGATGCAGATTCTACGGAGTTTATGCAAAACTCATCGCACGCAATTATTTCTTTACCAGAAGAGCAAACTGGTTTCCAAAGTGCAACAGTGATGAAGCTGGGAGCAGAGCCTATTATGATACAAAAAGGCACAAAACTTTCTGCGATTTACGGCGGAGTTGAGCATATTACAGAACGCCATCGCTCTAAATACACATTCGACAGAAAATACAGCAAAGATATGGCAGACAATGCGCTTATTTCCAGTGCTTTTGCCATTCCTGATAAACAAACAGAGGCTTTTGAATGGGAAAATCACCCATGGGGAATCGGGGTGCAATATCACCCAGAGTTCGTTTCTCGTCCAACAAAGCCGCATCCTCTTTTTGCAGCCTTTATCGGAGCTGCCTTAAAGAATAAGGCGTAAAGCACTGTATGCTTTTTTCAAAATCGCTAACAGGGGGAAAAGTCCCCTTGTTGCTTTGTTCTTCCCTTTTTTTATTCTCCTGCTCTCTTAATTATGGAAATGAAGACGAAAACGATACTTCATATCCAGAGTTTTCTTTTTATGGTGCAAAGCTCGTCCGTTATGAAAACGCAAAGCAAACGCTCGATATGAGTGCAGAAAGAATTGAAAAGTATCGCGGCTCAAATGCCACTTATGCTAAAAATGCAGAGTTTTCCACATGGAACGATAACGGAGAAAAAGAAACAGAAGGAAAATGTACACTCTTAAAAGCCGATTCGGATACAAAGCAATACACTTTGCTTGACGGCATAACGTTAAAGAGCTTTAGCGAGAGCTTTGAGATAGAAGCATCTTCGCTTTTTTATGACGGCAAAGAAGAACAGCTGATTTCTGGTAAAGATAGCCTCGTCGTTCTTACAAGAGATGATTTACAGATGGAAGGCAGAGAATTTTCGGCAAGCGGAATCGATAAGAGTTTTTCGTTTTCCGCTTCAATAGACGGCGTTATAACAACCAAAAGCGAAAGTGATAATAGGGAAAAGGAGAATGAAGAAAAATGAAAAAGAAAGCAATTCTCATACTTTTGCTTGTTGCAGTCTTTACCAAAAAAACAGTTGCAGAAAAAATATACTTTTCCGCCGATTCTATGACGGGTAAAACGGGAAAAGATGCCGATGACACAACATTAAGTGGAAATGCGTATGTAAAAACAGATTCTATGGAAATATACGCCGACTCTATAAAATTGCACGGCAAAGATTTTCGATATATTTCAGCACAAGGCAATATAAAAGGAGCTAATACAGAATCAAAGCTTGATTTTACTTGTAATCGACTTAGTTATGACAGAGAAACAAAAATAGCAACACTTCAAGAAACAGTAAGCCTTACAGACAGCGAAAATGATGTAAAAGCTCATGCTGAAATCATAGAATACAATCAGAATATCGAAATAGCCATAATGCAGATAAATGTAAATATCACGCAAAAAAATAATATCTGCACTTGCGCCTATGCTATCTATAGAAAAAAAGAGCAAATGCTCAATATGAGCGGGAACGCAAAAGTTGTACAAGATGAAGACACATTTCGCGCTCAAGAAATCTCTCTTAATCTTAATACACAAGAAATTACGCTTGACGGAAAAATCAAGGGCAGCGTTCAGCAAGCACAGTCAAAGCAGGCAGAGTCTAATTCTCAACAGTCAAAAAACACATCAGAAGAGATAGTTTCAAGCCAAGATGTTATAAACGACTTTAACAGCGAAGAGAGTGCGAAAAAGCCAACTTCTGAAGACAAAACGACAGAAACACAAACGGCAGAGCAGAATACAAGCAAAAAAAAGAAGAAAACGAAAAAGAAATAGTACCCATTTTAAGAGTTTTGAAAAAAAGCCTTTTTCAAGATAGGGGATTTTGCTATAATCAAGGTATGGCAGAATATGAAGGAAAACAGGCAATTCACACACTCAGAGTTTCGAGTTTATATAAATCATTCGGCAAAAAAAAAGTTGTGCAAGGTGTTGACTTTAGTATGCACACAGGCGAAGTATTAGGGCTTCTAGGACCGAATGGAGCGGGAAAGACCACAACATTTTATATGGTAGTCGGATTTTATAAGCCTACGTCGGGAGAAGTCTTTTTAGACGACGAGCGAATAACTAAACTGCCTATGTACAAACGAGCAAGAGCAGGAATCTCATATTTGCCCCAAGAACCTTCTGTATTCAGAAAACTTACCGTAGAAGAAAATATTTTTTCAATACTAGAGACAAGGCGTGATTTATCATCAAAAGAAAAAAGAGCAAAACTTGATGAGCTTATAGAACAATTCGACATCGGACGTATTCGCCATCAAGCAGCCTTCACTCTCTCTGGAGGGGAAAGACGGAGAACAGAAATTGCACGCAGCTTAGCAATCGAGCCCAAATTTTTGCTCCTTGACGAACCGTTTGCAGGAATTGACCCCATTGCTGTTGCTGATATAAAGCAAATGATTCACTATCTTTCTACGCAAGGAATCGGAATTTTAATCACAGACCACAATGTTCGAGATACTCTCGAAATCACCGATAGAGCCATTATCATAAACACAGGACAGATTCTTATACAAGGGTCAAAAGACGAAATTATCAATAATCCATTGGCTCGTGAGATTTATTTAGGCGAAAACTTCCATATGTAACAAAAAATCTGTTTGACAATCATCGCGCGATAAGGTAGTATTAACATTGAACTATTTTCTATACAGGAGCAAATAAATGCAGGTAGTTTTGTATGTAATGCTTCCTGTTGTGGGAATCGTTCTTGGATGGACTATTCGCTGGCTGTATGCCAGATTTCAACTCTCTGCATCAGAACAAAAAGCAGAACGTGTAAAGCAGGATGCCATAAGGGAAGCAGAAGCACAGAAAAAAGAGATTTTACTAGAAGCGAAAGATGAACTCATTCGGGAACGCAACCAACAGGAGCGGGAAAATCGGGAACGCAGGACTGAGTTGCAGCGTTATGAATCCAGAGTCAACAAAAAGGAAGAGCTCTTAGACAAAAGAAGCCAAGAGTTTGACCAAAAAGACAAGGAATTTCAGCAACGCGAAGCTGTTATGGCGAAAAAAGAAGCTGAAATCGGTGAGCAAGAAGAAACGTATCGCAAAGAGCTAGAACGTATTTCAGGCTTATCGCAGCAAGAGGCAAAGAATTTAATCATTCAGAACCTCGAAAATGAAGCGCGCCATGACGCACAGGCATTGCTGAACAAGATAGACGCAGAAGCGCAACTCAATGCAGAAAAGAAAGCAAGAGAAATTCTTGTTACAACGATTCAACGTCTTGCAACAGAAACAACCAGTGACATCACGGTTACAACAGTTTCTTTGCCGTCTGACGAGATGAAGGGAAGAATTATCGGACGAGAAGGGCGCAATATCCGTACTCTCGAAACGCTTACAGGGGTTGATATTATTATTGATGATACACCAGAAGCTGTCGTCATTAGCTGTTTTGACCCTGTACGAAAAGAGATTGCGAAAGAGTCGCTTGAAAGACTGGTAACAGATGGACGCATTCACCCTGCTCGCATTGAAGAGATTGTGCAAAAAGTTACAAGGGAAATTCAGCAACGTATCTACGAAGAGGGAGAAAAAGCTCTCTTTGACCTCGGTATTCACAATATGAGCCAAGAGGGAGTGAGAGCTATTGGTCGCCTTTATTTCCGCACTAGCTACGGGCAGAACGTGCTTACACACTCAAAAGAAGTTGCCCTCATCGCTGGTATGCTTGCAAGCGAAATCGGAGCAAATAGAGACCTTGCAAAGAGAGCTGCGGTATTGCATGATATTGGAAAGGGTGCAGAGAACGACAGTGAGCAAAACCACGCTGAAGTAGGTGCTGAAATGGCACGAAAAATGGGGGAAGACGCAAAAGTTATCAATGCGATTGCGGCTCATCATAACGATGTCGAACCTCAATCTATCGAAGCTGTTCTTGTCCAGATTGCAGACGCGATTTCAGCTTCTCGACCTGGTGCAAGACGAGAAACAGTAGATAACTATATCAAGAGACTTGAAAACCTCGAAGAAACTGCAGAGAAGTTCAACGGAGTTGAAAAGGCGTATGCTATCCAAGCAGGTCGTGAGCTTCGTATTCTTGTCAATAATGAAAAAATCCACGATAACGAAGTTAAGGATTTGGCAAAGCAGATTGCAAAGCAAATCGAAAACGACTTACGTTATCCTGGAAGAATTAAGCTGACAATGATTCGAGAAACAAGAATCGTTGAGTATGCTCGATAACAGTTTTACGCAGTTATAGAAGAAAAAATCTTTACAATAACTCCCCCTTCTTTACTTTCAACACGAGAGCTAAGAGAGGAAAGTTCTAGGAATGAAAGAGCGGTGCTGTCGGTTGTAACAATCGGCACACCGTCTTTTTTTTCAGGCACATTATTCTCGATAAAAATGCGGCATTTTTCCCCCGTATAATCTTCCCCCTCTAGCATATAGCGCGCCGAAAGAGAGCCTCCTATAAAGTTGCCAGCATCATCTTTTAGATATTTTTGCGTATCCACACCGCTTCCAATGACCTTTCCTGTAAAATATCTGCCGTTCACCGTGCCGTCAAAGCCCACCATCACAATTTTTTGCTTTTTTCCCTCGACTTCAAGCGCACTTGTACACGTTACATCGATTTCTAAAATTTTTTCCATTTCCACCATAAATATTTCTTCCTTACCTCCCTACACTCTTACACAATCTGCACTCTTAAAAACAGCCACATCTCTTACGAAACAGGCAGTGCCTGTTAAAAGTTTATATTCGCAATAAATGAATCTTGAAATCCGTTTGCTTCTGCAAGATTTATGCTTTTAGCTTTTTTCACTATTGTCCTTGCTACTGCTCTGTATTCATCTCGCAACAATATAGCTACAGCTCCCGATAAAGCCACATTGCCAGCCGCAATAGTTTTTTTAGTAAGAAAAGGAGGTATCATACCAAGAAATGCCACATCGCTAATATTCACCGCAGTTCCAAACCCTCCTGCAAGATAAAGTGGCATATCGCTTTTATCATATTGCAATAAAAAATCAAGCCCCGTTCTGACCGCCGCTTTTGCAAGCTGTATGCTTCTAATATCGCTCTGTAGCAACGATATCCCATCTCGAAGCAATAGAGCGCCTTTATCCCCTTGCATAGTGCCGTAAGGGTCTATAAATCCCAGAGTCAAAAAGGAATGAATGACAGAAAGAAGCCCAGTGCCGCAAATGCCTTTCGCTCTGCCGTTACCGATAACGCTGTATTCAATCGCTTTAGAGCCGAGTTCATCGCTTTTTATTTTGCTAGAAGCAATAGCTCCCTCGCATGCACTCATTCCCGCACTCACTCCCCCGCCCTCAAATGCAGGACCAGCAGAAGCCGACGTGCAAATTATATCCCCCTTTGCAGTCTGTATTGCCATTTCGCAATTCGTTCCAATATCAGCTACGATTTTTTTTTCTGCATTAGTAAAGTTTAGCGCAGCCATTGCACAAACGGTATCTGCTCCGATAAAACCGCTTATGACGCTTGGAATATACACAGAAGTTTCTAACGGAACTGCGGCAAAATTAACACGAGCATCTTTTAATACGTCTGCATACGTTATATCTATATCAAACAACGAAGGAGGAGTAAATGGAGAGAAAGCTAAAGAGCTTGTATTAAGCGATAATGCAAAAGAAAGCATTGTCGTATTGCCTGTAATTACTATTTTTCTTACATCAACTCGGCTGCCCCTCGGCATATTTACAGCCGCTATAGAAAGAGATTGTGCTAAAAGAGAATTGATTTGAAAAACAAGAGAGTCGTGAAGGAGCTTTGAACCGTTTTCATTTTGGCAAGCAAATTGAATGCGGCTTAACACATCGCTTCCGTATTTTCGCTGAGCATTTGCTTGTGAAACAGTTGCAATTCGCCTTTCACTCGACAAAGCGTATAGTGAACAGACGATTGTCGTCGTTCCTATATCGATTGCAACCCCCGCCTTCGAATCTTGCACCGCAGAGCAAACAGGAACAAACGGCAATATTCCTTCCAAAGAAATCCGCATAGAGCTGTCATCATTGGTATTCGTGCCGTCACCTTCGCATAAGCCGCAGTGATGACATTTTTCGCAAAGCATTTGTCTTCTAAAAACCTAAAAAAGAGGGATATGCAAATAAACAGCTAAGATATTATCTCTCTCTTCATTGCCTCTCGGCATATTCCGCCAATATGCGCCGACACTCGGAGTCCAAGAACCGCCCGTTAAAGCCGCAAAGTCGTAATCAAGGGAAAACTTAAACCCATTTCCCCAGCGAGAGCTATCGTGCCAAGTGTGTAAATCATCATTATCATCTTTGAGCGCAATAAAGTCTGTTCTGCGTCCTAAGGCATAGGAGATAGAAAAAGATAAGCCGTCAAGTGGCGTTAAAACCTCTAAGCCGCCCAAAAAAGCATAATCGTAGCGCAAATAATGCTCTGAGCCTGCAAATACAAAATCTCCAACGCAGTCCATTCCTGCTAAAAAATTGAGCTGTTCAGCAAGCGGAAGGTGAAGCAGTGCGTCAGTTACAACAATAGCACGCGAAGAGCCTGAAATAGAAGTGTCTATATCGTCATCACCATAAATCACATAGCCAGTGCCAATGCCAAGCGTAAACTTTACATTTCTATCGTGCGCAGAAGCAGCTCCTAGAAGCACAAAATAAAAAAGTAATGTGAACAATAAAGAAATCTTTTTCATATAGCAATTATCGGCTTTTCTTATTTATTGCTAAAACAAAACCGCCCGATTTATCAGGCGGCTTTAGTTTTTCGCTAATAGAGTGCGCTACTCTGTTTTTTCAGTAAGTTCAACAAGTGTATAAACTGTTGTGCTATTAGACGTAGTTGAGGCATCGTTTATTTTCAACGTTGTCTTTCCTGCACTCGTAGCACCATACAAAACAAGTTCAGATGACGAAAGAGCATTCGTATTATTTGAATTGCTTGTATCATACAAACTTATCTTGCTATCAAATGATTCCGTTATTTGTGTACTTGTTTCTGAATCAACAGCAGTTACAAAAGAATTTTCTTCTGTTATGTTCAGATATAAGCTATTTTCTGACGAAACTGTATCGGTGAAAAGCGTTGTTGCAGTTGTTCCTGTTCCAGACTTTACAGTTTTTGTATATGCAAAAGTCTGACCGTCTTCTTGGAATATGATTGAGTAATCAATTGTAACAGTATCCCCTGTCGATACACTGGAAGTTTTTCCCCACCAATTATAATAATCGGTATCTGTAACAGTGTGGCTATAACTTGCCGTATAAGTCTTGCCTGCAACAACATCATCTTTTACAGGGAGTTTACGAACAGTCAAAGGTGGGTCTACTTCATAGTAGTATTTATATCCTGAATTATATCTGGAAATACTAGAGCTATAGCTACCACAAGATGAAGATGTATATTCAACCCAAAGCAACACTTTGTATTTAGTTCCATCAACTAAATCTTTTGTTCTATAATTAGAATAGCTAGTATAGTAATACGACTTATCGATATTAACAGAACACGTATCATCATTTTCCAAATCTGTGCTATCAAGCGTCTTTGAATATGCAGATGCTACCATATAATCTTTATACCATGATGATGTATAATAGTAATCAGAAGCGTTAGCGTTAGGGATTACTGTGTAATAATACGTTACGTTTTCAACAGCTGGGAATGTCAAGGTAAATCCCGTGTAATCAGCGTTGTTAGTAAGCGTAATTTTTGCATCATCTGCATTGAGTTTATCGAGTGCAACTTCTGCGGCAGGAAGAGAATCTGACGTACTGCAATTACCAAGATAAATCCATTCGTCATTGTCATAGTTTTCATAGTCAGCATAGCTCGAAGTAAACTTGACCATAAATACAGGATAATATGTCGTGTCATACGAATACAACTCTTGTGTATCTGACGATATAACTTCTGCATACAAATCGCTATAGGTGCTAGAAACGGTATCGATAAGAGTTGTGTTTGTCGTAGTACCCTCTTTCATTTCTGCAATAACAGAATCTGTTGAATATATAGTATCGCGAATTGCGACGCGATAAGACACTCCTGCTGTTTTTGCGATTGTAACCGTTGCCGAAGTCTTACTGTCAATCGATAACGAAGGAACAGATACATATTCGCTATAACCAGTCGTATTATTTGTAACAGACTTTGACTCTGTATCAAGTCCAGCGTCTGCTATAACTTCTGAAGTCGTCTTTGAGTCATAGTATTTGTTCGCTGTAGGATTATCATAAGAGCTATATTCGGTAGACAGTGTCATATATGTCCAGTCGCTTCCGAAGTTCGTTGTGTCGGTAAAGCGAGCGACAAAGTTTGCGTAATACATTGTATCAATATCGTATCCGTCGTCGAATTCACGTTCATACGATTTCGTCTTGTCATAGCTCGTATCGTTTGAAAGAGAAACATGTACTGCACCGCTGTAATTTGCAGGGTCGGAGGTAAAAGAAGCCTTTTCTGAGCTAGAAAGACTTCCTTTACTCAAAAGAACATAATACTCAACTGAATAGTTAGGATAAAACGTTACTGTCGCTTTTGCAGTTCCTTTTACAGTTGTAGAAACATGATAAGTTGAATCTTCGTTCTGCAAATTCGCCGCGATAGTAATCAAACCATACTTTACCGTTGTCGTAACCCATTCGCTGTCCTGCAAATAAAGCGTTTTTGCCGCTGTATAGCCGTTTCCTGAAAGAGCAAGCATTTCATAGCGATACTGATGTCCATCAACTAAACCATCACTATCTTCATAAGAAGTCGCTGTTCCTGCAATCGTCGAACCTGTAGAAATCACTGTTCCCACGGTATCTTCTTCCGACTCATCATAACGCACAAGTCGGTAACCACTCGCACCAGAAATATAATTCCAGCGCAACACTATCGAACCTGTATTATTAGTTTCATCATACTTTACCGATGAATTGAGAGTCGGCGTAGCAAGTTGAATAATCTTGTCAGCATAGACTTCTTGAGTATTTGTAACCGTGTCGCCCTCGTCGCCCTCCATATCAAACAAACCATTGCACGAAATAAATGCCGTGCTTAACACACCAAGTGCAAACAACCTTGCAACCCATTTAGATTTCTTCATAAAAAAGCCTCCAAAACGTCCAATCAAAACGAACGTTTTAATTAGT
>CALDID010000106.1 GCA_937901865.1 uncultured Treponema sp. | reverse complement strand
ACTCTTCCACACATTCTTTCATTATTCTTGCAAGAATAGGTTTTTCCGAGAGCAATAACTTGCATTGTGTATCATATTGCTCTCGAAGTTCCGCAGCTACCATATCATCAAACAATTTCGTCGTCATTTCCATACCGCCTATAGCAGAGCAATTTCCTCTTCGCTTAATCCCGTTGATTTTGCGATGAGTGCCGTATCGATATGAGAGAGCTTTAGAATATGAGCTGTTTCAAGTGCCTTTTGCTTTTTCCCTTGAGCAATTCCCTGTGATATCCCTTGAGCAATTCCCTGTGATATTCCAAGAAGTTTGCCTTCTTCTATGCCTTTTTCCCAAACTCCGTAACTTAAATCGCACATATTTGCCACCTCCTGTGAAATCTCTTGATACATTTCCAAGCCGAACTTTGCTTCTAATGTCTTACATTTTTCTATCGCTTTCATCTCTCCGTGAAAAATCAATGTCAACAGTTCTAGCAAATTACTCGCGCCTGCTTCTTGTTTGTCTAAATTCACAAAGATTATCGACATCAAATCATAATCATTTTTTTCAAATGATTTTTCTATATCTTCTTTCTTTTCACTTCCTACTTTTATGTTCTGCCCTATGTTGAATTCTACTATTGTATTTCTCACTCTTTTAGGCGGATTCATACATATCCAAATCGAATACACTTTTTTTATGTGTGCATAATCTTCTTTTTCAATTTCGCTTCCAAATTGTGAAGAAATCAGCCTTGAAGCATAATATATCCCTCGCTTTATCAACGGATAGCCAGGATTATATTTGTTTTGTGCTTCAACGTTAATAATAAGCTCTATGTGCCCTTCGTTTTGCGGAACGGTTGCAGAAAACTTTATGTCATAATACACATTGCCTTCTGCAATCGATTTATCTTCAGTATTTTGCCCCTTAACTATTTTTCCGTTTGGATACACACAAACGCTGCTAATATCAGGCTTTCCCTCAATACAGTTTTCTATTTGCTCAACTGTATAATTCTTATACTCTTCCACACATTCTTTCATTATTCTTGCAAGAATAGGTTTTTCCGAGAGCAACAGCTTGCATTGTGTATCATATTGCTCTCGAAGTTCCGCAGCTACTATATCATCAAACAATTTCGTTGTCGTTTCCATATCGCCTATTATACCATAGAAATAGGTAAATGTCAGTGCTTAATTTTGCTTCGATAGGGCAGGGGATAAAAAACAATAAGAACTTTTTGACTTTTTGCGCCGAAAATATGGGTATATATACAGCTTTTTGTTTTAGAGGGCTTTTTTTGCTTGTTAAAATAGAATAAAGCTGTTATGATGAGGAATTATGGCTTCGACACTGAATGTTTTATCGATACTAAAATCGATTAGTTCTAAGCAGAACATGGGAATAATTCCTTTCCATGATTTTTGTGATTATATGTATAGATATGTCAAAAAAAGAGTTGAAGAAGCTCCTGATTTGGCGATATATCTTGATGATATTCAAGGCTTTTTACGAAAGGATTTGGCTGAATTTGCGCAAAAAGGCGAATTGTTCCTTATTGCTCCAGAAGAGCCGAAAATGGCTATTGTGGTTATTTCCCACTATGTAGAAAAGTTTTCTGCAATATATAAGAGCATTGATGACAATCCTGCCATTCCGTTCCCTATCGTTGATGAACTTGCAAAAAGAGTGCCTAGAGAGATTCTTGCTAAGCAAAATGCGGCCGATTTCATTCAATCGCATCTTGAGAAAAAAGATAAAGATGATTGCACTCTTTACGCTCTTGAGTTCCCAAAATCTGTAGCTTCTATTCTTTTCCCGTCTACTATTCCTGTCGAAACGCTCTTAGAGGCGGCTTTGGCAAAGATTCAAGCCTTGCTTGCAAAAGAAGAAGCTCACGATTATTTCTTGAAAAAGCTCATCGTTGCTAATCAAGGAAAAGAACTTACTATAAACAATTTCTTTGACCAATTTGTGCAAAGTCCAAAAGATGCTATTACTTCGCTTAAAACAAACGGCGATATGTTCTATTACTGGAGTCAACTTTGCTTCTTTATAAAGCAGGATTACGAAAAGAGCAAGGATTATGACCAAAAAGACATCAGTATCTTGCAGAGTGTGTATATTGCAGAGTTTGCGACTTCGTTCTATAAGTCTAAAACGCAAGCTAATATGCAGCGTGATTTGGCTTTTAAGCAGCTCGATTCTACTTTATTAAAGCCACCGTACTATTTCACATTCCGCGATATTTCAAAGTTTTTAGACGCAAAAGGCGTGCCGCTTTTAGGGCAGTACACAGAGCAAGAGCTTAAAGATTATTTGCATTTGATAACGACGGACGCTCCAGAAAACTCTCTTCCTCGCGTGCTTGTCTTTAGAACGAATGCAGACCAGCATTATTTTATCTTGAAAGATAAAGTTATTCCGCTTATTGTACGCCTTTGCTCTGATGCGCGCGTTACGGTGAGAGAAAAGCTGACGACTGAATGGTTTAGCACGCTCAAGAAGTTTCAACAGCTTCCAGAGATGAAAAGTCAAGCGGCTTTTGAGCAGAAGCTAGAGCAAGAAATAGACCTTGCATCTCCTGTGCTGTATGCGCTTTTGAAATCTCCTTTCTTGCAGACAATTCACCTTGAAATGCAGGAGTCTCAATCGCCTTCTTCAGAGCTTGTCAATCTGTTTATAAACGGAGAGCTTATTCCGTATAGCGAAATCTTGATGATGAGCCGTCAAGAACTTTTAGCCGACGCAAAAATAAAATTGCCTGTGTGGTATTCTATTCCTGTTATTGCGTGGTTTATGTCGCTTGTCTTTAGACCGCCAAAGCCAAAGACAAAGAAGAAGACAACGAAAGAGAAAATTAAAGAGAAAGAAAAGAAGAATGAAGAGGCGGCTGAATATGCAAAAGCTGAATCGAAAGCTGCTTCTGAAGACAAGCGAAACCCAAAACTTTCAAGAGCGAGAGAACTGAGAGCTTCGGCGCAGTATGCCGAAACGCAGCTTGTGTCTGCAAGTTCTACGATAGACAGAGAGCTTGAGAGCTATATTCACGAATGGAATCAGCTTATCGACAAGACTGCTCATGCAAATCTTGTTGAAGATGTGAACTCTCTTATCCGTGATTATATGCGAAAGGTGTTGCGTACACTAAAAAGCGACGGCTTCACGCTTGAGAGAATCCAAAACCTTGCAGATACTCTTGTGAAAAGCCACGGTATGCAAAAGATACATAATCACGATGCCTTGTTTATGTATATACAGCTTTATATGATTAAACTTGTAAAGAGCATACCAAACTAACAGCCAATGGCTGATTTGTAAGGCACAGCCCGCTTTGTAGCAAAGGGCTGGTTTGTAAGGTACTGCCCACTTTGTAAGAGGCACAGACAAAAGAAAAGCACACGAAAAGAATGATAATACTTCTTTGCGTGTGCTTTTTTATGCTATACTAAACGTTGATAGGTATAACCTCTGTCGCTTTTGATAGGTGCGCTTTTTATTTCAAAATAGCAAACGGCGTTTTGCTTTAATACAAGGTGTATTTTGTTGCTAGAGCGGCTTGTTTTTACTAAAGGGTTTGCACTCGCTCTTAAAATATCGAGTTCTTCTTTGCTTGGATTTGCATGCTCTCCTAAATCGTGCCACACTTTGAGCGGATTGCATACCTCTTCATCAACGAGTTGCGTTAAAAGTGAATTATCTTTTTCTCTCAACGGAAAAGATAGGTCGAGCGTGATTTCGCTTCCGCTTAATGTTTCGTCAATGTTCCATGCAATTCCACTATATCCCCCGTCAGTTGTTTTTACGACAATACAATTTTCGTTCCGCAAAACGCATTTTTCGTACTTTTGCGAGAGCTTCTTATAAAAGAAGAAAGTCCAAAAGGTCGGCTTTGGAATCACGCCATTTGCAACAAGCCCAAATCCCCCGTGAAAAAGAGAAAACGGTACGCCACACTCTTCAAATATATCGCCGAATGTCCAATATGAATAAGAAAAATGATTGTCGCCAAAGGTGGAAAGCATTAAGGCTATGTATGCGGCATTCAAGTTCATATCGTGTACAGGCGCATTGGGAATATAAGACGTGTTAAACTCGGTTACATGAATATTCATTCCTTTGAACTCTTCAAACGAGTCTACGATGCCTCTTGTAGAGTCGAGTTGTTCAAAGCATTTTGCTTTTGGGTGCAATTTTGGATAACCGTAATGACCTGCGTTTTTAGGCAGCTCTGTTGTATAGTGATGACGAGATACAAAATCGAGCGGACAATGCTGTTTTTTTACGAACTCTAAGAATGCTTTTATCCACTTTTGGTCGCTTCCGCCGCAAACAGCAGGACCTCCCACCTTAAACCTCGTATCGACTTCTTTCACTGCTTTTGCAGATACTTCATAGAGCTTGAAATACTCTTCCATATCGGCATCTTTCCAGAATCCTGGCAAATTAGGCTCGTTCCACACTTCTACAGGATACTGTACAACTTCATCTTTGCCGTATCTGTCGATGAGATGATTGAGCGTTGCTTTTATAAGAGATGCCCATTTGTCGTATTCTTTTGGCGGCGTTGTGTTGCCTTTCCAATAGAAAATTGTTTGCTTATCGCTTGCAAGCTCTTTCGGCATAAAACCAAGCTCGATAAATGGCTTTATTTTAAGCTCTTTATACGAGTCCATCACCATATCAAGATATGTCCAGTTGTATTCAACTTTTATTTCTCCTGAACTTTCATCTTTGTATTCGTGATAAATTGCCATATCGTCGTGAAACAGTCCGTGTCCTCGGATATGTTCAAAGCCGATTTTCTCTTGCACAAACTGTAGTTGCTGAAAATACTGCTTTTGCAGTGCAAGCCCCATTCGCCCTGTTCCAATACAATAAAACGCATTATTGTTAAATGGAATATTCTCATTTCCTGTGATGTTGTAAGTCATATTCACATTTTAGCATAGAAAGAGCATATCGCGAGTTAAAAAGTAAATATGTATAAAATATATGCAATATAAATGCAAAAAACGTTGCCTAGCGATAACTAAGCAGCGTCTAAAAATTATTCGTAAATGAATACTTCTTTTGGACCTGTGATTGTAACGTTTTCAAAAGTAGCATTCGGAGCGTTAATCACTCTAAAGCTCTTTGCTTTTACCTCTGGCAACCCATAGAACATATCGCTTTCCATCGGGCTTTTTTCAGAATTTTCGTCTGTGCTAAACGCGCAATTTCGTATAACAAGATTATCGATAGCTCTTTCTTTGAGTCCTGCGATAAATCCTGCGCTTGCCTTGCAGCGAACAGCCTTTACGCCATCGATTGTAACATCGTGAATATACGGTGTTTCTTCAGTAATCGGCTGTGCGTCAAGACTGAAAAGCGGGGAGTTCACGTCGGTTATGCCGCACTTATAGAACATATTTATCGCGATTGGACAAAGATTATCGCTCATTTCAAGATTGCGGAGCTGAATATCGAAAATCTCGCCTCCTCTTCCTCTGCGGCTTTTTATGCGAATACCGCGGTCTGTCTGCGGAAAAAAGCTGTTTTCGGCTAAAACGTGTCTAATTCCTGCTGCTGTTTCGCTTCCGATAACGATACCGCCGTGTGCATTCTTTACCGTACAGTTTTTGACAAGTACATTTTCTGTTGGTTTTGCCGCCTTTATGCCGCTTTCTCCGCTGCCACTCTTCAAGCAAATGCCGTCATCTCCCACGCTCACTGTGCAGCCTTCAATAACAACGTTTGTACAGCTGTCGATGTCGATACCGTCTGTGTTTGGTGCATCGGCAGGATTTTCTATCGTTACGTTTCTAAGGCGAACCCAAGAAGAATAGAGCGGGTGAATTGTCCAGAAAGGAGAGTTTCTAAAAGTAACGTCCTCTATTGTTACATCGCTACACCTTGAAAACTCAACGAGGCACGGACGCAAGAATTGATTTTCTCTTCCGCCGCCGCCGCCTGGCTGCGCTTCAAATCCTGGGTTGAGAGAAGCAAGCCGCTTTTCATATTCTTCTTTTGGCTCTTTTTGCCCTTTCGCTCTCTTTTCATTGCGCAAGTTCCACCAATAAGAGCCGTTGCCCTCGATAATGCCCTCTCCTGTAATAGAAACATTTGTCTGTCCTTCAGCTCTGATTAAAGAGTGCATTGCATAGCAGTCTACGCCTTCCCAACGAGTATAAACAGGCTCATAAATCATAGCATCTTCGATAAACGAAAGAACTGCGCCTTTTTGTATATGTAGCTCTGTGTCAGAAAACAAGTCGATTGCACCAACTCTCCATACTCCTTCTTCTACGACGAGTTTTCCGCCGCCTGAAGATTTTAATTTGTCGAGTGCAGTTTTGAAAACGCTTGTATTATCAAAAGCTCCATCGCCTTTACCACCGAATGAACTTAGTGTTACTTCTATCATACGAAACCTCTTAGTATTTAAATTTTGCGCTAGATAGTGAGATTTCACAAGATATATATGCGGGCGGTTTTTGGACTTTTGCGAGAAATTTTTTTGTGCGCCTTACAAAATTATCTTTTAAGCCTTTCAAAATAAACAAGAAAGAGAGTTAGCAAATGCTTAGGTATAAAAAAAGACGCTCGCAATAAACGAACGTCTTTAAGTGGGACATCTAGGACTTGAACCTAGGACAAAAGGATTATGAGTCCTCTGCTCTAA
>CALDID010000105.1 GCA_937901865.1 uncultured Treponema sp. | reverse complement strand
TGTTATTTCCTTTGTCTGTATGGGTTTAGATATTTTTTCAGCAAACACTATGTAGTCAGATAATTCTAGTCGTTCATTTTGAATGTTTTTACTCGTTAATGCGATATAATAATTCTCTGATTCCATATTTGTTGGAGTAAACCACTCAGTGAATTCAAATCCAGCTAACTTAGAAACATCGAATTCCTCACCAATAAGACAATGCTTATTGTCACGAATTTTTTTGACAAGTTGAACAGAATATTTGTTAAAATACTCAGCATCATATCTGAATATTTCATTAAATTCTTGTACTTCACTCAGCCGAACCACGCTCACTTCCAGCCCTTTCAACAAAGCGGTGTACTTTGCCTCGTCAAAAGGGCTAGTTAGAAAAAACTTAAGCCCTCTTTCTTTGCAAACTCTGCAAAGGCTTCGGCAATTCCGTCCTGCGTGAGCCCATCGTGATTGAACAAATCGTGGTCTACAATCAAATGCCCGTGTTCGTCCAGCTTGTATTTTGTCTCGCCGTTCTCGTCCGTTTCTTTGAGGTAAATCTTGTCGCCAGAGTTGTCTTTGCTCGGCTTTTGCATGGTGGCAAAGAAAATATTGTAGTCGTCTTTTTTGGGGCAGAGTTTTTCGTCCCACTTCTGCACAAAAAGCACGCTCGTTTTTGTTCCCGTGTGCGGCTTAAACACATTTCCGTGTAAGCCTACAACAGCTAAGATTCTGCATCGCTCGGCTATGTAGTCGCGGATATATTTGTCGCTTGAGTTGTTGAAACGCCCTTGAGGAAGTACAATCGCCATTCTTCCGCCGCTTTTCAAGAAGTTCAGGTTGCGTTCGATAAAGAGAATGTCGCGGCCGACTTTGCTTTGTTCCTTGCCGTCCTTGTTTTTGCCCAGCTCATAGCGCGAAAGTATGCGGCTTTCTTTTATGTCGCCCGCAAAAGGCGGATTTGCCATAAGAACGTCAAAATTAAAATCCTGATTGCTTTTTGCTTCTTTTCGGAGCTTGCGGAGTTTCTGCCAGCCCGTCATATAAGCGTCCTGCCATTTTTCGTCGTTAATACGTTCGTCCCACCTTTCATAATCCAGCGTGTTCAGATGAAGCACGTTCGTCTGTCCGTCGCCCGCAATCAAGTTGAGAGTGCGAGCCACGCGCACGGCTTTTTCATCAAAGTCGATTGCAAACACTTTGTTCTGCACATAATCCGTACATTCTTCAGGCTTTTTTTCCAATGTAAACAAATGGCTTTTTTTGAGACCCTTCTTTTCAAGGATTTTCTGCCAGACATAAAAAATCGTATGCACAGGGAAGCCACAAGACCCCGCCGCCGTGTCAATCATCGTTTCGTCTTCGGTCGGGTTGAGCATTCTCACGCACATATCAATTACATAGCGCGGTGTAAAATACTGTCCTTTTTCGCCCTTTGAGCTTTTGTTGATGAGATATTCAAAAGCCTCGTCCACGACTTCAAGGTTTGAGTTAAAGAGCTTTACTTTCTGAAGGCTTGAAACACAGACGGACAAATGCGACGGTGAGAGCAAAAACTTTTCGTCTGTGTTAAAAACACCTGGCCATTTTTCTTTTGCTTTGTCAAAAAGGCTCTGAATGTTCTCTTTGAGTTCCGTTTCTGTGTAACCGAAGTTTCCGAATTCAAGCGGTCTGTCCTGCTTCCTTCCGCTTTCCATTTCGTCGTAGAGCTTGGTAAAAATGAGCTTGAACACTTCCTCGAACACATCAACGCCAGCATTTGCCAAAACTTCATCTTCCATTTCAAGAATCAAATCGCGCAGGCTCTTGCGTTCGTTCACAAGTTTATCGTTCTTGATGAGGTCGCCAATTGTCCAGCGTTCGCTTAAAATCTCGCTGAGTTTCTGCGTTGCTTTTGGAATGTTTGGAATATCCTCAAAATAATTCGGGTCTTTGCGGTTGTAATAGGAAATCGAGTTTCCGTTTGTCCACACTCCGATTGGCGCGCCTGTTGCATTGCAGTAGCTTTTGAGCTGTTCCTTTCCGTCTTTGAGCTTTGGCTTTTTCAGCTCCACGATGATATAAGGAACGGTCGTTCGGTCTTTGTCAAAAATAACGATGTCCGCCCGCTTAACCTCGCGCCCAAATTTTACGGCATATTCCAGCTCCATTCTTGAAACAGGATAATCATAAACGTTTACAAGCGTATCAAGATAAAGCTGCCTTACACATTCTTCTGGCGTGAGTTTTATTTCTTTTTCTCGTACAAGGCATTTTACATAAAATACTTCTTTTCCGTTCTTGTCGGTCTTTGTGATAATCGAGTTTTCTAACGCCGTTATTTGCTCATTTGAAAACTGGTCTAATTTATATTCTGAATCTTTGAGTATTGAAGAAAGTGAAATTGCCATTATTTGCTCCAAAATAATATGGTTGTAGAATATCATAATTCAGTCATTTTTTACAATGGAGCACGGAAGTGTGATTACCGCCATTGCAAACAAAAAATCGCCCCTCGCAAGGAAAAATCTCCTTACAAGGGGCGTTCACTTTTTCTGTCATCATCGGGCATTTCGCCCAATGACAAACATCTTACTTATACAAC
>CALDID010000104.1 GCA_937901865.1 uncultured Treponema sp. | reverse complement strand
TACTATTTCGGGAAGATTAGCTTTACTGTATGTATTATCACGATAAATTGCTTTTACACAAACAAAAAAAGCCTGTCCGCGCGAAAGGGAACAGGCTTTTTAGTATTCGGTTGAAAAGAGGCTGCGCCTCATTTCACGAAGTCTTTATAGAGCTTTCACTGTGCATAGATTGTTCTAATGCACGGAATATCGGTTCTGTAAAGTGTATTCCTACAAGTTTCTTTAGTTCTCCTAACGCCACATCAATATCAAGTGCTTTTCGGTACGGGCGGTCGGAGGTAAGCGCGTCGAAAATATCCGCACAACTGATAATCATCGCTTCTTCTGGGTACTCCCCTGCTTTCTTCTTATAGTAGCCCGTGCCTGCCAATGTTTCGTGATGATAGCGCACAAACGTCCTGATTTTTTCAAAAAACGGGTTATTTTCAAGTATTCTATAGCCTATTTCGGTATGTCCCTTTATCGTGGTGTACTCTTCGTCGGTAAGTTTGCCGTCTTTGTTGATAATCGCGTCGGTAATTCCGATTTTTCCGATGTCGTGCAACATTGCGCCATATTTCAAATCGTGCAATCGCTCCTCGTCATAGCCCAAAATATGTGCGATATTTATCGAATACTTTGCCACCCTTGACGAATGTCCTTCAGTATATGCGTCTTTAGCTTCGAGTGCGCTTGCAAGCGATTTTACAACATTGAAATTGCTTTCTTCAAGTTGCATTAACAGCTCTCTGTTAGAGATTTCGCTCGCAATAAGAGAAGCCGCTATTTCCATCATATAGCGATGTTCTGCGCCAAAAGGTGTTTTTGCCTCTCGACTGAGGGTAAGAACGCCGAAAAGCTCTTTTCGAGTGCCAAACGGAACAGATATAAAAGAGCCTTTTATAAATGCTTCGTCCGCCATAATTGCATACGTCGGGTGAGTTTCGCGCTCAGGCACAATGATTGTTTTTCCCCGTTCCGCAGCTTGCCCCGAAATACCTCGCCCAATATGCACAGACGGCACTTTGCTTTTTATTCCATAAGTATCCACAGGAATCAAAAGCCCCGTTTCCTCTTCAAAGGCATAGCACACCGCACAAGAAAATGCGATTTGCGACGATAAGTCTTTTAACAGCGAGCTATATATTTCGTCAAGCGAATGATGTACTTTTAATGTTTGCGGAAAAGACGACAAGCGCAAAAGTTGCCTCTGTTGTCTGTCTGCCACCGAAGCAGCATATAGATTTGTCTTCAATCGCTCTTCAATCGAAATCAATATCTCTTTTTGCTTTTCTGTAAGAGAAAATTGCGCACCGCTATCGGCTTCACACACAAGGATAAACGCCAACAGCTCAAATCGATGTACCACAGGTACAATAAATTTACCTCGATATATCGAAGATAAACACTGCTCTATAAGAGGGTCATCAATTTGAAAATCGCTAAACACCTTTTCTAAACTCATAATGCTGTCGGTCATAGACAAACAACCAATAAAAATAGAGTCATCAGGAATAGACGTTATTCCCTCTCGGTCAATTTCTCTGTACTCGTGAAATTCTGTTTCATGAAAAAAAACGTGTGCTTCACAGCCAGGAATACTCTGTTCTACATACGCGATAACGCTTTGAATAAGTCCTGTAGCCGTTTCCCAATTATCCAATGCATCTAAACTAAACTTTTTATTTATGTCAAATAAGACATCGTTTCCAATTTCTACATTCATATTGATAACACTTCTTGTAATTGCAATTCTACTATGAAAACGGTCTACAGCGAGCTATAACACAAACTCCATTATAGACTCTTTCGTTTTCATTCCAATCTTATCGTAAAATGCACGGGCTGAATCATTACCTTCCCACACAGCAAGCGTAATTTCATAACAGCCCAGCTTTTTCGCTTCTTCTTTTACTTTTTCAAAAAGCTGTTTCCCTAGCTTCATTCCACGAGCCGCTTCATCTACACACAAATCATCAATATACATTGATTTGAATTGCACCATATTCGTTGTAAACGGGTTTTCTTTTAGCTCACAAAACGCATAGCCTAGCACTCTATCGTTTTCATCAGCCGCAACATAAATCGGCTTTTTTTCGTCTGTAAGCATACAAGAAAGCTCTTCGACAGTATATTTCGTCGTACCGCTTATAAAAATATCAGGGCGAATCTTTGCGTGGATTTCTAGCACCTGCGCCAATAGCTCAATCAATCTCGGAATATCTTTTTCACACGCTCTTCGTATCATACTTTTTCCAAAATCTTATCGCACTTCAAATCGGCTATCTTTTATAAACTTCTCCAAGCTATCACGCCATTGCGGAAGTTTTATGCCAAGCTCTTTTTGAATTTTCGCCTTGCTCATCACTGAATACAGCGGTCGCTTTGCCTTTGTCGGATACTCTTCTGTAGAGCAAGGATTTACAGAGCAATCTTGAGAAATGCGCTTGTACTTTTTGCCAAGTTTATAAATCTCTGTCGCAAACTCATACCAAGAAGTCTCTCCCTCATCGCTTATGTGATATATGCCATACGGCAATGCGGCGTGATGTCCAAAGAGCTTATGAGCATTTTCCGCGCCCATAATAATCGACAAAATAGCGTTTGCAAGCGTCGTGCAGTTAGTAGGTGTTCCCCTTTGGTCAGATACTACTTTGATTTCATTTTTTTCGTTCATCAGCCTTGTCATAGTATACACAAAGTTTTTTCCACAAAAGCCATAGAGCCAAGAAGTGCGCAAAATGTAATACTGCGTCATCTCTTTTTGCACAGCCTTTTCACCCTCAGCCTTTGTTACTGCGTACACCCCGATAGGACTTGTCGGCATATCTTCTGTATACGGCGTTGAGCCATTACCGTCAAAAACATAATCTGTCGAAATATGAATCAGCTTTGAATTTGTCTGACGAGCAACGCGAGCTATGTTTCTAGCTCCTATTTCATTTATGTTTTTCGCTTTTTCCGCCTCGTCTTCTGCCTTGTCCACTGCCGTATACGCCGCACAATTTATTATCCAAGTAAACTTATTCGAGCTTGTAATGCCAGAAGGCTTTATGCTATGAGCTTGTGTAAAGCTTAATAAAGAATCAAAATTAGTTATATCAACTTCTGAGCCTGTTCCCACAAAGTCAATATTATTCTTTTTTAGCACTGTCGCAATTTCGCTTCCTAACATTCCAGTGATTCCAATAAGCCAAATCATATTTTAATAACTCCTAAAAATGTATAATATTGCAAAACGAGAGATTTTGCAATATTACCGCTTTATTTAGTTTTTGCATTATACAGGCTTTTATGCGTTGTAAAAAGCACTCAAGCGAGGACGCAAACATTTTAACATATAGCAAAGGTCTGAAGAATACGCATCTTTATCCGTTTCTATTGCATTATACGCCGCGTCAAATCCTCTTGCAAGAAACTCCTTTGAAAACTGTATCGACAAAGAACACATTTGCGCAAAAATCGAAATGGAATCGCCAAACAGTGCGCGCGGGTATCCCTTTCCGTCATATCGCTCGTGATGTTGAGAGCAGATGTCGCCGCATACTTTCGTAAAGAACGAAACCGACGGAGATGTATTTAATCTAACAAAAGCCGCGCCTGCAAGAGTATGCGTATAAAAAGGACTTCTTGCTTTTTCAGTAAGCCCTGCAACTTCCTTTTCGTTGTGCGATACCACCATTTTTCCTATATCGTACAAATATGCCGCATCGCAGACAACTCTAACGAGGTCAGGCGATAATTTTTTTTCAGGATTATCAAGAGAATACTGCTCCAGCATAAAATGCATTAACTCTCTTACCTTTTTATACAGCGTCGTATCTATTCCGTTATCTTTGAGATAGCTGGTGTAAAGGAGCGTTAAGCGGTCAACGTAATTATCGATTTCGTCAAGGCTCTTTTCGCTGACATTTGTATCAAGCTCATCTTTTGAAAACACTTCTTCAGCTTGTTTCTTGCCAAAGAAAAGCTGATTTACTTTATCCAAAACGACTTTCTTATCAAACGGCTTTTTGATAAACGCAGTAACTCCATAGGTCGCCGCCCTTATGATATTGTCTTTAAGAGCGTCTGCGCTAATCATTATGATAGGAAACCCGTGCAGACCTAATCGCTGCATATTATCCAACACAGAAAAACCGTCCATCACAGGCATATAAATATCCAAAAGCATACCGTCAATTTTTGTTTCTGAATGGGTTTTGAATATTTCAACAGCCTTGCTTCCGCTTCCTACATCGATAACGTTAAATTCTGCAAGAAGTATGTTTTTCAATATCTCTCTATCAATCTCAGAATCATCAACGATGAGCAAAGTTTTCTTTTTGTTATCAGCCATGATTTCCCCCTTTTCAACCATTCTTAACACCTCTATCATCTATTATTTTAACGGCATTTATCTCTATTTTCTACATTTCGCGTATTCTTTTTCTTTTATTTTTCTGCTAGAATGAAACGTATGGCAGAGATTTTAAACGTTACTTCAGCTATGGAAATGGTAGATAATGACGACGAGCTTTATCTTTCTCTTTTAGATTCGTTTGTAAACGGCATCGAATACGACATAAATCACTTGCGAGAGCTAGAAAAGCAAGCAGATTTAATTCCTGCGGCTAAATATGTACATCTTTTAAAAGGCGCAAGTCTGCAAATAGGAGCAGAACGGCTTGGAGAGGTCGCAATGAAACTTGAAAACACTCTTCGCGGAAAAGAGAAAGGCGATATTGCCTCTCTTACTGATTCATTTATCACTGCGTATAATGCAACTTTGAACGCTATTAGTGAATATCAAAAGCATTCTTGAAGTTCTCTATAATTTGCTCATCGCTTATTTTTATCATTTCACGCGCTTTTGCTATCACTTTTTCAACATCGACAGGAGAGGAGGCTTCTTCTCCCTTTAATCTTTGATACGGTGAGTCTGTTTCAAACAAAAGCCGTGTTTTCTCTATTCCTTTCACGCACTCCGCCGCGCTCTTATCGCCTTTTAGCAGCGTCTTCCCTATACCGAAATACGCATTCACACCCCTCTTCAAAAAAGCCTTTGCTTCATTCGCCGAGCCCTCAAAGCCGTGAAAAACCACCGCTTTACACTGCTTTAACAGCGGAGCATAATAAAACATTCTCTGCAATGCCTTTCGTGAATGTATAACGACAGGAAGAGCTTTTTTTATTGCGAACTCTAACTGCAAAGCGAATATATTTTCTTGTTCTGCGCTTTTGTCTTTTAGTTCCTTTGTATAAAAATCAAGCCCCACTTCCCCCACCGCCGCAGCCACAGGCTGTTTTGTAAGAGCCTCAGACTGTTTCTCCGATGGTTTTAGCAAGGTATCGAGAGTATCGAGGTTTAGTGCATTTAGATATAGCGGGTGTATGCCGAGAGCGCAAATAATGGTTATTCCTTTCTTTTCAAGCTCTTTCGCTCTTCTTTGTTGCCTCTCAAAATCTTCTAAATCTTGAGCGCAGGAGACAAGAAACCCGTTTGAGAAATTCTCGCAAATCTCTAAAATTTGACCTTCAGAAAGAAAGCCTAAATGAATATGTGAATCGCAAAGCATAAAAGTACTTATCTTTATGATGATTTCAGTCGAAAAATATTACAACAAGTATTTACTTACTTGAAGCATAGAACTGTATTCCTAAGGAGCAAACAATGGGAACTTATACATTAAAAAGCATTGGTAAATCCAAAGACTACATGACAATCGTGCGAGAAATGGAAGACGGCTACGTCGTTCGTATCGTTCGCGATGAAGACGGATACAACGATGTTACAACAGATTATATGAGCAAAGCTCTGTTTGACAGTTGTATCCGCACAGGGTATCTTACAAAAGTTGCCAGCGCATAACCTTTGTAAGTTCTAAAAGCGATTCATATCGCACATTTACATCTAAGACACTAGGGAGCCAGTTTATATTGACTCCCTTTTTTTGCATTCCGCGAAACCACGTTTCTTGTCGCTTTGCAAACTGTCCTATTGCTGTATTCAGCTTTGTAAACAACACTTCTTCACTTTCAATTTTGCCCTCTAAAAACTCGCTTACAAACCGATACTCAAGCCCCAGCTTTTCAAGCCGCTCATAGCTATAGCCGCACTTTTCGTGTAGGTTTCGCACCTCGTCTATCATTCCTTCTTCAAGGCGCGCTTTTAGCCTCTTTGCAATACTCTCCCTCAGCACTGCTCTTTCTAGCGTTGTACCGATTATCAAAGGCTTTACATCAGGTCGTTTCGGGTATGTCTTTCGCGCTTCTTTGCACTCATCGCTTTTCATAAACTCGGCGATTTCTATTGCTCTAATCACTCTTTCTCTCTGCAACAAATCGCTTTTGTTGTGCAATTTCGGTTTGAGCGACAAAAGCCACTCGTCAAGCTCTTCTAGGCTCATCGCTTCCGCCTTTGCCCTCAGCTCTTTATTTTCAGCCACTTCTATAAAGTCATAGCCCCGCACTATCGCGTCAATATACATTCCCGTTCCGCCCACGATGACAGGGAGGACATTTCTTTCCTGCATATCGGCAAAGACTTTATAAAAATCCCGTTGATACGAATACACATTGTATTCTCTATCGAGAGTAGCGACATCGATTAAATGATAGGGAACGTGAAAGCTGTTGCCGTCAGAAGTTTTCACCTCGTAATCAGATAAATCCTTCCCACTGCCAATATCAAGCCCCTTATACACCTGTCGGCTATCGCTCGAAATGACCTCACCGCCCTTTTCGTACGCCAAGCGCACTCCTAAAGCTGTTTTTCCCACAGCGGTAGGTCCTAAGATGATAACGCAATTATATGTTTCTTCCATAGTGTTACTGTTTCAGATTGCAAACTATATCACTCTCGTGATTGCGCACTTTAAGTATTCGCTTCGAGTATATCCCAAAAGCACAGGGTGGTCTGCCCCAGCTCCCCTCTTTTCAAGAATCTGCACTCTTCTATGGCTGTCTGTTGCCGCGTGGGTAAGCATTGCATAGAAGTTATTTGCGTCAAAGAAATAAGAGCAAGAACAAGTGATAAGTATGCCCCCTTCTCTTAAAAGGCGCATTGCTCGCAAATTGATTTCTTTATAACCTGAGTATGCTTTTTGAATAGATTTCGCGCTCTTTGTAAACGCTGGCGGGTCAAGGATAATCACGTCGAACTTTTCGCCTTTTTCCTCATATTCTTTCAATAAATCGAACACATCAGCACAAACAGCCTTCATTCTGTCTTCAAAGCCATTGAGCGCAATGTTCTTTTTCACCAACTCCACTGCCTCGCTT
>CALDID010000103.1 GCA_937901865.1 uncultured Treponema sp. | reverse complement strand
GTCTTTGTTCTCATTTGCTGTGATTATAAATCGAATGATTATAAAAATCAACGCTTGTTTTAATATACTATCGATGTTCGCTTCGTTCTTGCTTATATCACGCAATATTGAGCCGAGTATTTTCATGCGACAATAAATCCCTGCTGGTGTTTCCTTAGAAAAATACGATTTGAACTTAGGTATATCACACCATAAGGATAAATGCAATTTTTGGCTTGCATAGTATGGTCGTAAGTCTAACCTGTCGCTTTTTATACAAGGCTCTCGAGTTTTTCGAGGATAAAGGCGGCTTTTTCCTTTAAGCCGATACTGCCCGTTTCAAGAAGCAGCTGCTCGGGGTGCGTCGGGTCGAGTTTCACTTTGCCCGCGCTCGATTGAATCAGGCGCAGCACCTTGTCAATCTGCACTTTCGCCATATCGCCGAACTCCACGCGCACCACCCCGCTCTTTTCCTTGAGCGACACGATGACAAGCGCACGGCACATAATGCGCACTTGAGCAATCGACAGCAAGCTGAACACCTCGTCGGGCACAGGACCGAAGCGGTCGCATAAATCGCCTTCAAGCGCGTCAAGCTCGGCTTTTGTCTTGACGGCGGCAATCTTTTTGTAGATTTCCATTTTCGTCTGCGGATTCTGCACATAACTGTCGGGAACAAAGCCCGTGTACTCAAGCTCAAGCAGCACCTCGGTTTCCGCCTTGTAATCCTTGCTCGCCGTCAGCCGCGCCACCGCGTCGTTGAGCAATCGCAGATACAAATCGAAGCCGACGGAATACACTTCGCCGCTTTGGTCGCGACCGAGGAGGTTTCCTGCGCCGCGAATCTCCATATCTTTCATCGCAATCTTGAAGCCAGAACCGAGCTCGGTGAAATCGCTGATAACTTGCAGGCGTTTCATTGCGATTTCGCTCAAAACGCGGTTTTCGGGATAAAACAAATACGCATACGCCTTGCGGTCGCTTCGTCCCACACGCCCGCGCAGCTGATAGAGCTGACTTACGCCGTACATATCTGCGCGGTCGATGATAATCGTGTTCACGTTCGGAATGTCAATGCCGTTTTCGATAATCGTCGTCGCCACAAGGACGTGGAAACCGCCCATTTTGAAGCGACGGAAAATATCGTCGAGCTGTTCCGCCGTCATTTGCCCGTGCGCCACGTCAACCATCATTTCAGGAAGCAAGCTAGAGAGCTTTCGCCGCGTTTCCTCCAGCGTTTCCACGCGATTGTGCAAATAAAACACCTGTCCGCCGCGCTCCACTTCTCTCCGAATCGCCTCCGCAACTTTTTCGTCGCTGTATGCGTCAATCACGGTTTCAATCGGCTGCCTGTTCTGCGGCGGCGTGGTCAAAAGCGACATATCGCGGATTTTGAGCAAGCTCATGTGAAGCGTGCGCGGAATCGGCGTTGCGCTCATCGAAAGACAATCGATATTGTTTTTCAGCACTTTGAGTTTTTCTTTGTCTTTTACGCCGAAACGCTGTTCCTCGTCGATAATCATCAAGCCGAGGTCTTTGAACACCACATCTTTTTGAATAATGCGGTGCGTGCCCACAAGAATATCCACCTGCCCCGCCGCCACATCTGCCAAGATTTTCTTTTGCTCTTTTGCGCTCACAAAGCGGCTCATCTGCGCAATCTTTACGGGGAAATTCGCAAATCGCTCAAGGCACGTTTCGTAATGCTGTTCGGCGAGAATCGTCGTCGGAGCTAAGAACGCAACCTGCTTTCCGCCCATAACCGCCTTGAACGCCGCGCGCATTGCGATTTCGGTTTTGCCATAGCCCACATCGCCGCACACAAGCCTATCCATCGGAGTGGGCTTTTCCATATCCGCCTTGATTTCTGCGCTCACGGTCGCTTGGTCAGCCGTGTCTTCGTACGGGAATGCCGCTTCAAACGCCGTCTGCCACTCGGTGTCTTTCGGGAACGGAAATCCGACGCTCGCCTTTCTGCGCGAATACAAATCGATGAGCTTTTCCGCGAGTTCCTCCACTGATTTTTGCACTTTGTTCTTGCGGTTTTCCCACGATTTTGAGCCGATTTTGTCCAGCCGAGGCTTTTCGCCCTCGCTTCCGATGTACCGCTGAACCATATTCACCTGCTCAATCGGCACATACACAAAATCTTCGTCGGCGTATTCAAGCGTAATATAATCGCGCTCGTTGCCCAGCGACTTTATGCGCTCAATGCCCTTGAATCGCCCGATTCCGTAATTGACGTGAACGACGTAATCGCCGGGATTTAGCTCAACGAACGTGTCGATAACGGAGCTTTTCACGCCCTTTTTAATCGCTTTCGGCACGGCTTTTCTGCGCCCGAAAATCTCGTTTTCCTGAATGACGAGCAGCTTTATTTCGTTGACGCAGAATCCAGCCGACACTGCCAAAGGCTCTATTTCCACGCTCGCCTTTTCGTTAGGATTATCATCGATAACATCTTTTAAAAGCTCGTGAATGCGCAAGGCTTGCTGTGAGTTGTCGGCGTAAATGAAAGTGCGCCAGCCGTCTTTTTTGTACAGCGCGAGCTGCTCTTTTAGGTAATTGATATTGCCGAAAAAGTTTTTGCCAGCCTCCGCCTCAATTTTGATACCAGCTTGTTTCTTTTCTTTTGAAGAATCGGCTGTGCCTCCATCGTCGTTCAAAACAGTATGCAGCGATTTGAAAAAAAGGCTTCGCTGGTGCGCTTTTGCCATATCCGCAAAGCTGAAAATCATTTCGCGCGGCGGCAGCACGGGCAGTGTCAGTCTTGCTTTTCGGTACATTCCCGCGTATTCTCGCAAAATGCTTTCCTCGGCGTTCTGCAAGCGGTCAAAGTCGGCAAAAATCACGGTCGCATCTTTTCCGATGTAATCCAGCACGGAATATTTTTTGTCCCACAACAGCGGATAAAACAGCTCTTCGCCCGCCGTTTCTTTGTTCACCGCCAATTCGGTCAGCATTGCATCCAGCGCATTTCGTGCGATGTCGGTAAAGCTCAAAATCGCCTCGTCGCTTTCGTCTGCCGCAGAGCCTCCAATGCCGTTTTCGTCGATTGCGCGCAGTTTTTTCTCGGCTTTTTCAACGAGTTCATCGCTCCAAATGACTTCTTTCATCGGCGGCACGAGAATGCGCTCAAGTTTTTCCGATGTATTTTGAGAAGCCACGTCGAAGCGTTTTATATGCTCAATTTCGTCAAAATCGAACTGAATGCGAACCGCACTTTCGCTATTCGGCGTGTACAAATCAAGCACCTCGCCCCGTAGCGCGAACTCGCCGCACACCGTAACGCGCGGAACTCGCATATAGCCCAAACGGCTGAGCTTTTTTGCAAGCGCGTCAGGGTCGAACGGCTGTCCTTTTTGCATATAGAAGCAATTTTTTTTGATATATTCCGCGCTCGGCACAGGCGACAAAAATGCACGCTGGCTCATTATAAAAATGCGCGGTTTTGTGTCGAGGGTAAGCGTTTTTTGACTTCGCGCCAAGCACGACAAAATGCCTGCACGCTCGGCGAAGATTTTTGCGCCTTTTGCCACAGGGCGATACGGCACCGTTCCCCACCACTGAAAAATATACACCTCCGCGCTCTCGCCTGCGATGGTCTGCAAATCGGTGTACATTTCGGCGGCATCTTTATCGCTTTGCACCACGATAATCGTATCGCCCAAGCCGTCATTTTTTTCGCCATATTGCACCGAGCGAAGCGCGTCGTATTTTCTTGCCCTCACATATTCCGCCGCAAAAAATGCCGACAGCGCGCCCGAAAGCCCCTCCACCGACGCAGGCAATTTTGCATTATCCGCGCTCAACGCCAAAAGTGCAGAGTGAAAACTCCCCCACTCTCTCAAAATTTTTGAAACAGGATTATCTACCGTCATTTTATCCCACGCTTTTATTTTCTCTTATTTTTGCGCAAACCGACTTTTTTAAAAAGCAGCTTTCTGAATTTTTCACAAACGTTCTTTTTTAAAAAGTCGGTCTTCTGAATTTTTCACAAAGCTCCTTTTCCAAAAAGCAGTCTTCTGAATTTTTCAGAAACCCAACTTTTTCAAAAAGTAGCTTTCTGAATTTTGCGCAAACCTCACTTTTCCAAAAAGAAGCCTTCTGAATTTTTCACAAACGAGCTTGCACGCACAAAAACGCTTCTCGTTGTTGCACTTTTGTATCTTTATACAGTTCGACTCCGCACATTGCCCACTGCGGTGAATGCGGAGTCGAAACAATATTCTAAGCGCACCTGTTACAGCCTTACTTAAACAGCTTTTTTATCTGCTTTGCATAAATCTTGTCGATTTTGTGGCGAAGAAGCTCTTTCTTTGCGTTGATTTCCTCGCCCTCGCGGAACGATTCAGGAAGCAGACAGAAGCGGAACACACGCTCGCACGTCCTAAAACCCGCTTCTGGCGTGATATATTTGTCGATTTCGCTGCGGAAAAGCGTCTGAATCTCCGTCGTTTCAAGCAATGACTCGTAGGTATCGTAGACAATGCCGTTTTCCTCCGCGTAATTCAACAGCAACGATTTGTCTGGCACGATGAGCGCGGCGATAAACTTCTGGTCTTGACCGAGCGCAACCACGCTTTCCACAAAATTGCTCGCTTTAATCGCGCTTTCCAAAAGCACAGGCTCGATGTTTTCTCCGCCCTGCAACACAATCGTATCCTTTGCGCGTCCCGTAATCTTGATTTCATTGTCGAAGCTCATCATTCCAAGGTCGCCTGTGTTCAGCCAGCCGTCCGCGTCGATGGTCGCGGCAGTGAGGTCGGGGCGGTTAAAGTAGCCTTTCATCGTCTGCCGTCCGCGCACCATAATCATACCGCGCTTTCCCGGCGGCAGTGCGTTCATCGAAACAATTTTGCCGTCCTTTTCTTCCACAATGCGCATTTCCATCGTCGGAAAAATCTCGCCTACACAGCCGTAGCACGGGCGATGCGAGTTCCGCACCGAAAGCACAGGCGCGGTTTCCGTCATTCCGTAGCCCTCAAGTAGATTGAAGCCGATTGCGTGATAAAAGCTGTCGATGTCCGCAGGAAGCGTGCCGCCGCCGCTGATTGCCGCAATCATTTTGCCGCCGAGCTTTTTGCGAAGCTGACGGAACACGATGACATCAGCAATAAAGTTCGGAATCCACAACAGGATAAACGGAATAATTCCCTTTGCCACGTCCAAAATCTTCGGGTAATTGTGGAATCGGCAGACAAGCCCGCGCACATGGTTTTTCGCCCAACTGTACTGCTTGCCGATTGCGAGCGCGATATTGTACGCCATCAAATGCCAGCCGCCCTTCTTTTTCACCTCGCGATAGAATGCGCGCGCAAAGCTTTCCCACAAACGCGGCACAGCGCACATCCATTCGGGGTGAATCTCCGCCATATCCGAAAGCATTACAGGCGCGACTGGTTTTGAATACGCATAGCCCGAGTTCAAGCCCATAATCATATACACAAACGCCCGCTCAAAGCTGTGCCACACGGGAAGCACCGACAGCCACAACTGCCCTTGCTTTGCGTCGGGAAGCACACTGCGCGCCACTTCCACCTGCGCAATGTAGTTGTCGTGCGTAAGCATAACGCCCTTTGGAGTGCCCGTCGTGCCGCTCGTGAAAATCACAGTTGCGATTTCGTCTTTGCCCGTCGCGTCGATTTCCTTTTCTATCGCCTCTTTTTCGGCTCGTGAACTGCTTGCGCCCTTGTCTTCAAACTCGCTGAACAAATGGACTTTGATGCCCAAAGAATGCGCCTTTACGTCGGTTTCTTGGCTCGGCGGGTCAAACAAAATGACATCGGTGAGCGTTGGCACTTCGTCGCGTTTTTCGAGCACTTTTTCCAGCTGCTTGCCGTTTTCAAAAAAGCCCACGCGGCAGCCCACAAAATTGATGATAAAGCGCATTTCTGCACCCATCGAATCGCACCCGCGCGGTACGTCCGCCGCCCCCAAGCACAACAGCGCAAAATCCGCGATAAGCCATTCGCGTCGATTGTCCGCCATCATCGCAACATAATCGCCGCGCTGTATGCCGAAATTTTTGAGCGCACACGCAAACTCAATGACGCGCTCATACACATATTTATAGCTGTATCGGTCAAACTTACCTGCGCGATTTTTGCACGCCTGCAATGTTACGTCGGGGCAGACTTGCGCGCGTGAACGCAAAAGCTGCGGCAGGTTTTTTCCGTAATTAGTATCGTTAGAATCCTTGAAAAATGCGTTTCCGATAGTATCAACAATCTTATTCATACTCATTCTGTAACTCTATCACGCAAAATATCTTTTGTCGAGGGCTATCACTGACAAAATTCTCCCTTTTGTCAAACTCTATTTTCGATTGCGCTATTGCCTATGCTTTCCGCCACAAATCAAAAAACTCTAGCATATATTGCTGAATATCGCAAAAATACTTTTTCTGCATTTTAGCGGCACTGTTGCCAACATAGCGGAAATGCCAACATTCCCACTGATAGCCCGTTATATCTTCGTATCCTTTCGGAAAAGACAGCGTCCACCCAAAGCGCGCGGCATTATTATACACCCAACGCCCCATTTTCGTATCAGCAAAATCGTCCGTAATAGAGCCGAAATCTATCGCCATTCCCAGCTGATGCTGACTTGTTCCTGGTCTTGCACTGTATCGCTCCGCAGCTTCTAATCCGTCAGCCCGTACATAGTTATTAAACAATCGCTCTTGATAGCTATATGAGCGATATGCAGAACTGACAAGCAATTTTACTCCATCGCTCAAAGCCGCCTTGCACATCTCTTGCAATGATTTATATGCGTCGCGTCGCAACGTCATATTCGGCTTATTCACATTGAACAATGTATTATTTTCCAAAAGAACCATATCGCGCGGCACATAATCCGCAGACACATTGTGTTTTTTGTCGATAAGGAAATACGGTGATAAATCATCTTGTGTAAAGTTTTTTTCTTCATCGAAAACAGCTTTTAAGTCAGATAAAAAGGCTTCTTTGTCGCTAATCTTTATCTCGCTTCTAGCTCTCGCCGACATCTTTGAAAGCACCGTATCAATTTTTTCAAGGTCGCTGCTTTGCGCAAAACAAGCAAAAGGCAAGATTGCAACGAGCAGTAAACTAAGCAAAATCTTCATATCATATCTCCTTATTGCATAGAAATTTTATTCTTTATCGTCTGTATCTCTAGGAGGTTCAGGCGGAGGAAGCATATCAGAAAACTCTTCTTCTGAATGTTCAACAGGCTCAATCTGTATATTTTTTTCTGCTTCTCTTTGCAGCCGACGTTCTTTGCTTTTTTTGCTGTGCCGTCGAAAGATTTCAGACATACTCTCGCTTTCCAAAAATTGCAGTACCAATTCTCACTTCTGTAGAACCCTCCGCAATCGCGATTTCAAAATCTCCGCTCATTCCCATCGATAGCTCTTTTAGTTCGTATTGGCTGAATTCCTTTCGCAGATTTTCAGCGCAATTTCGCAGTGCAGAAAAAGAAGCCTTTATTCTTTCTTTGTCGTCCGTCATCGGAGCCATCGTCATAAAACCAGCAGGTTCTATGTGGCTAAAATCTCCCTGTGCAAACCTTGCCAACGCTAAACGGATTTCCTCTTCACTTGCAAACCCCGTTTTCGACTCTTCTCCCGTGTGCAACTCAAAAAACACTTTTATACGTTTTCCCAATTTTGCGCACTGCTTTTCAATTTCTTCTAGCAACTCAATGCTGTCAACGCTTTCAATCACGCTTGCAACCTCAAGTGCTTTTTTCACCTTGTTGCGCTGTAAATGCCCGATTATATGCAGTTCTGCACCTTCAATATCGCAAAACTTTTCATACGCCTCTTGCACTCTGTTTTCACCGAACGCTGTCTGTCCACACTTCATAGCCTCTAAAACAGCTTCTTTCGGGTGAAATTTGCTCACTGCCAACAGCTTCACATTGTTCGGGATTTTCGCCCTCACCGCTTCAAGATTTTCTTTTATCATTATCTCGTATCCAACTAGTGCGGTTGATTTCCAATCCAAGAACCCGATTAATGTGGCTCGACAGGGTTTACCTGTAAACGGATTTATTACCTGAAAGTTTAATCTTTTTCCATCTGCTACTAAAACTTCTCCGACTTCGATTTTTGATATATCCCTTTTAATATGCGGAATAACTTCTTCTTTCAATGCTTTTTCGCCGTCACGCAAAAGCGTCCATTTGTCAAAATAATTTGCTTTATACCAGTTAGCAAATTTCCTGAATG
>CALDID010000102.1 GCA_937901865.1 uncultured Treponema sp. | reverse complement strand
GCTTGATAAGCTCTTGGGCTTGAATATGACCACATCGATGGGAGTCGTGGAAAACCTGAAATCGAACGACGTGGTAACGAATTTTGACGGTGAATGGCTTGGAAGTCCGCTCAATGAAGGTTCGACTGCCGTCCGCGATGAGCATATTCAGAGTGTCGTTACGTTCGCTCACAAGATGAAGGCGCAGGGACGGGATTTCTTTGTTTTTGAAAATCCGTCAAAGTTCTGCGATTGTATTGGCTACAAAAATGCGTATGTGGAAAATCGCGCTACCGTGAACGCTGGACTTCGCGCGGGCGGCTTGGGAATCCTTGACCTCGACGACTACATCGCGGAACACGGTATCGACTACAAAGACATCTTCCTTAAAACCGACCATCACTGGCAGCCGCGTTCGGGGCTTTGGGCAAACGCAATTCTCTGCGATTATCTCAACGTGCATTATGGCTACAGTATCAATACGGGGATTTTTGACCTTGCGAATTACGACATCAAAGTGTATAAAAATCAATTTTTGGGCAGTCTCGGAAAGAAAGTAACCGAAGTTTACGCGCCGAAAGAAGATTTTGAGTTGATTACCCCGAAATACGAGAGCGACATTACGGTTTTTTCGTCCGCGACAGGCAAGACGAAGACGGGAACGATTCCCGACGTGTTTTATTTTATGGACGTGTTCAACATTCCAAGCGTCTATGCCCGAAATGAATATGCGCTTTACACGAATAACCAAGATTGTGCGCTGATTATTTCCCACAACAACAAAAAAAGCGACGGCACGAGTGTTTTGCTTATTCACCATTCGTTTGCCGATGTGCAGATTCCGTTTTTGACACAAGCCTTTGAAAATTTCTACGCGATTGATTTGCGGCATTTTACGGGCAGTCTTGAAACGTTCATCAAGAAAAAAAATCCCTCGCTTGTCATTCTTGCCTATTCCACGCCGGGCTATCAGACGGCGGAAGATGCGTCGCAAAAGCACAGCAGTTATGATTTTAGATAACGGAGAGAAAAAAAATGGTATTTTCTAATGCGGTCTTTTTATTTTTGTTTCTGCCGATAACGCTCGCCGTATATTACAGCCCGCTTGCAAAGTCGATTCGAGTGAAAAATCTTTGGCTCCTCGCCGTGTCCTTGGGCTTTTACGCGTGGGGCGAGCCTGTGTATATCGTGCTGATGATAGCCTCGATTGCTGTGAACTTCTTTCTCGCGCTCCTCGCCGAAAAGCACGCGAAATCTCCGCGCGGCAGGCTCATCGTCGCCCTTTCTTGCGCCTATAATCTCGGCGTGCTGTTTGTCTTTAAATATCTTTCGTGGATTTTGCGCGATATGCTGGGCAAAACCGACACTCCGTTTTCTCACCTCGCGCTTCCAATCGGCATTTCGTTCTACACGTTCCAATCGCTTTCGTATGTCATCGACGTGTACCGAGGAAGCGAAAAGGCGCAGCACAATATCCTTGACGCAGGGCTTTACATCGCGTTTTTTCCGCAGTTAATCGCAGGACCAATCGTCCGCTACGGCACAATCTCGCGACAACTTCTTTTTCGCGAGCACAGCGCGGCAAAATTCGCTGAAGGAGTGCGACGGTTTATCATCGGGCTTTCCAAAAAATTGCTTTTGGCAAACACCGTTGCACCCGTCGTGTTTCAGGCGTTCAAGGCAAGCCGCGAGGGAAATTGCTCCGTGCTTTTTGCTTGGTTGGGCGTGTTCTCATTTATGATTCAGATTTACTTTGATTTTTCGGGCTACAGCGATATGGCAATCGGCTTGGGCAAAATGTTCGGCTTCGAGTTTCTGGAAAACTTCAACTATCCGTATCTGTCGCAGTCTATCGGCGAATACTGGCGACGGTGGCATATTTCGCTAGGGCAATGGTTCACGGACTATCTTTTTACGCCAGTGTCTGAAACGCTCGGAAAGAAAGTGCGCAAGGCTCTCAAAGGCAAAATCGGAGGCAAAAACGCGCTCAAAGCCGAATACATCGCCTCGATTTTTGTCGTTTGGGTTGCCACAGGAATCTGGCACGGCGCGAACTGGAACTTTGTCGCGTGGGGAATGATGAACTTCGTCTTCATCGTCGCAGAAACGCTGTTCTCCAAAAAAAACAAGCCTTCGGCGATGGGTGCGGTCTTTCGCGTGGTGCGGTTTTGGTTTTTGAAAATGCTTGTCGATACGATGTTTCAGTCCGCCTCGTTTTCTGCCGCCCTTGCCTACTACGCCGATATGTTCCACCTGTCGCACAACGCGCTTTCCGACGAAACCGCGCTGTATTTTCTCGGTCAATACAAGGCGTTTTTGCTCATCGGTTTTGTGTTTTGCTTTCCCGTTGCGGAAGTGTTCTTTGCAAAACTCAGCGCAAAATCATCTCGCGCGGCAAAAGTCTGCACTGCGTCGAAAACGGCTTTGTACGCGCTTCTTTTTGCGCTCTGTATTTGCTACGCGGTCGGCGGCGGCTACAATCCGTTTATCTACTTCAATTTTTAAAGCGTTTTGACGTGTGGACGCTTTTGCAAATGATTTGTGAGGGCATTTCCTTAAAAAAAAACGGCTCGCAAATTAAGAAAAGTGCAAATCCTGACACCAAGACGGTTTCAAAAATTCATAAACAAAGGTATCGAAAGGAGATTTTATGGAAGAGAAGAAAATTGAGAAAAAAAATCCGTTTTCGCTTGAGGGAAAAACGATTTTGGTAACGGGCGCGTCGAGCGGAATCGGGCGGGCGACGGCGGTGGAGTGCGCAAAAATGGGGGCGAGGCTCATTATTACGGCACGAAACGAGGAGCGGCTTGGAGAAACATTCGCAAGCCTTTTGGGCAGCGGACACGCAATGTTCACGGCGGATTTATCGAGCGATGAAGGGCTTGAAAAAGCGATTGAGAACGTGAAAGGTGAAAAACTTTCTGGCGCGGTGCTGAACGCAGGGATTTCGCGTCCGCTTCCTGTGCAGTTCGTCAACCGCAAAAAGATGACGGAGATTTTCCCGACTAACCTTGAATCTCCGATTTTGCTTTTTTCCGCGCTTGTGAAGCGAAAAATCCTTGACCGAGGTTCTGCGGCGGTGTTCACGAGTTCCATAAACGGCGTTACGGGCGGTGAGCTGGCGGAAAGTCTTTATGCAGCGAGCAAGGCGGGATTGAGCGGATTCGTGAAATCGGCGTGCCTTGACGTTGCGCCGAAAGGAATCCGCGTGAATTGCGTCTGCCCGGGAATGATAGAAACCGCGATTTTAGCCGAGAGCGCGATTACAGCAGAACAGCTTGCCGAAAATGCGCGCGGTTACCCGATGCGGCGGCACGGACGAGCCGAAGAGGTCGCGTGGGCAATCATCTATCTTTTGAGCGACGCGGCGAGCTTTGTTACAGGCTCAAATCTGGTGATTGACGGTGGCATTTCTTGCAAGATTTAGCAGCAGCCATAGGCTGTTTTAATAATACAAAAGCCGCGAA
The DNA here is from genome assembly GCA_937901865.1 of uncultured Treponema sp. GTDB lineage: Bacteria > Spirochaetota > Spirochaetia > Treponematales > Treponemataceae > Treponema_D. The sequence continues at coordinate 2,432 of CALDID010000102.1, read as the reverse complement.
TGGCGGTGGGAGAAGATTTATGGAATTGAACGAGTTTATTCAAAACTTCGCAGAGCAGTTTGACGAGAGCGTTTCGCTTGCGGCGGATACGGTTTATTCTGACCTCGACGAGTGGTCGAGTATGACGAGCCTTGCGGTTATCGCGATGGTTGACGACGAATACGATGTGCAGATTACAAGCGCGGATTTTTCGGAGTGCAAGACGGTTGGAGAGTTGTTTGAGCGTGTAAAAGAGTTGAAAAAGTAATGGCGTGCGTGAAATTTGAAAATGTCGGAATCCGTGCGATTGCCGCCTGCGTTCCTGAGCGAGAGGAAGCTGTTGCGTCGCTTAGCGATTTGATGAGCGAAAAAGAAATCGAAGTGTTCACGAACGGCACGGGCATAAAATCGCGTCGCATTGCAAGCGCACAGACCTGCACGTCGGATTTGTGCTTTGCCGCCGCCGAAAAACTTTTTGCCGAAACGGGCATTGAGCGCGATTCGGTGGACGCGGTGATTTTTGTGAGCAAAACAGGCGATTACATAATTCCTGCGACGAGTGCGCTTTTGCAGCATCGGCTTGGGATTTCCAAAAATGCGCTTTGTCTAGATGTGCGCTTGGCGTGTTCGGGCTATGTCTATGCACTCTCGGCGGCGTATGCGTATGCGAGCGCGACAGGAATTGAGCGTGTGTTGCTTTTGGCAGGCGATACAAACAGCAAAATCGTGAGCCGAAAAGACAAATCCGAGTATCCTGTTTTTGGCGACGGCGGTTCTGCGACGCTCATAGAAAAAGGCGATTTTGCACCTGCGTTCTTCAATCTTGGCACGGACGGCAGTCGCGGCGAGGCGGTGATAATCCCTGCGGAAAACGGCGGCAGAAATGCGATTAGTGCCGAAAGCCTTTTGTATTGTGCCGACGAAAACGGAAACGAGCGGAACGCTCTTCAAATGCACATGAAAGGCGCGGACGTGTTCTCTTTTGCGATTTCTACTGTACCGAAAAGCATAAAAGCTGTTGCTGATTTTGCCGAAACGCCACTTGAGCAAATCGACACATTCTTTATCCATCAGGCGAATCGGTTTATCTTGCAGACAATCGCGAAAAAACTAAAAATAAGCACCGAAAAAATCCCCGTGAACATAGACCGTTTTGGCAATACGAGTTCTGCTTCGATTCCGTTGTTGTTTTCGAGCGAATTCGGCGGTGGAGAATACAGCGGAAAGACTTTGTTGTGCGGTTTTGGTTCGGGGCTTTCGTGGGCAAGTATGATTCAGGATTTGAAAGACGTGCAATGCTGTGAATTATTTATGGGGGGGGGGCGTTTAAAAAATAGAAAAATTGCCGCTTCTTTTGAAAACTCCCTTTGCACGAAGGAGGCGGCATAATGAAAAATGCGTATATAAAAGACATAGCTGTGTATCTGCCGCACTCGGTTTTGACGAATGAAGATTTGGAAAAGGAGTTCCCTGAATGGACGGCGCAAAAAATCTTTGACAAAGTCGGGATAAAAAGCCGTCACATTGCCGCTGTGGACGAAACTGCGCTCGATATGACAGAAAAAGCGTGCAATGCGCTGTTTTCACAGAATACCGCGACAAAAGATACTGTTGATTTTATCTTGCTTTGCACTCAAAGCGCAGATTACAAATTGCCTACTTCTGCGTGTATTTTGCAGCATAGGCTTGGCTTGCTGTCATCTGTCGGCGCACTCGATTTTAATCTAGGTTGCTCTGGCTACTGCTACGGCTTGGCACTTGCAAAAGGGCTTATCGTAGGCGGTATGGCGCAGAATGTTTTGCTTGTAACCTCTGAAACTTATTCAAAATATCTTCATCCGCTTGACAAAGGAAATCGTTGTCTTTTCGGCGACGCGGCAACGGCTACTCTTGTGTCGTCAGAAGGATTTGCAAGAATTGGCGAGTGCATTTTCGGCACGGACGGAAGCGGGGCGGAAAGTCTTATCGTGAAAAACGGTGGTGCGCGAAATCCTTTTTCAGCGGCGAACGCTGTTTCTTATGACGACGCAGGTCATATCGTGTCGCCGAATCATCTATATATGGACGGAGCGGGGATTTTTAGTTTTACGCTCAAGCGCGTACCGAAAATGCTAAAATCGCTTTTAGAAAAATCTTTGCTCTCAATGGAAGACATTGATTTTTTTGTTTTTCATCAAGCGAATGCCTATATGCTTTCTCATTTGCAGAAAAAGCTGAAAATCAGCGATGACAGGTTTGTTTTGTGCATTGAAGACGTGGGAAACACCGTGAGCAGCACTATTCCCCTAGCTCTCTTCCGTTTGCGAAAAGAAAAAAGCCTAGAAGGCAAAAAGCATATTTGCACTTTAGGCTTTGGCGTTGGATTGAGCTGGGCAGGCGCAATGATTGATATATGAACTTATACCTTGAACAAGTCGATTTGATTTCCGATTTTTTGAATAGCGTCTTTCATC
>CALDID010000101.1 GCA_937901865.1 uncultured Treponema sp. | reverse complement strand
GCATACGAGATCTGATCGTGACTGGAGTTCAGACGTGTGCTCTTCCGATCTGTCGCAATACTAGTGGGGCAAATCTTATAGATATTTCAAATGGAAGTTCAACGATAGCATCTGGCACTTATGTACCAAGTAATACAAATTCTGTTGTATTGGACCCTTCTAGTCCCGCTATATTTAATAAGTGGCTTGATATTAGTACAGGTTCAGAGTTTAGCGATGCTACACTTGCAGCAAGTACAGATAATGATGTAGCAACTACTGCTACTAAGAAGTATACAGGGTTTACTAATCTGTATTTGAAAGCATACTCTGGCGGAAATACTGGCTATGTAATTACACAGCCAGAAAATTATGCAATTCAAACGGGCTGGGTAACTCTTACTGATAGTGCATCGACTACTTATACTGTCGCTAATGATGGTGGTATAACTGCTAATGGCTCTTCGTATATCGCTGAATGCAAGCAGGGCAAACTCACTGTAGAGCTCAATATGGCGACTGATACAGATACTTGGGTATATGATTCTGTAGAATTCAAGATAACTCGTAGTGATAGCTATCAATATCTATATGAGAAGAAGACTTCTATTAAGAGAGGTTCACCAGTTTCAGTGGAGTCATATCTTGGAGTTGGATATTATCAAGTTATGATTACTGGTAAATATGGTAATGCAGTCAACTCATTCACGATTGATTTAACAGTAACATCTAACTAATTTCTGAAAGGGAATTGAATAAGAAACAGCCCGAAAGATATGCAAAAAAATATCTTTTGGGCTGTTTTGTTTATTGGGCTAAAAGAGCTTCGTATTTTGATTTTTCTTCTAGCGGAATGCCCAGCACTGCCATTGATTTATCAAGCGTGAAGTTCGTATTTTTCATTAGATTTTTCAATGCAACTGTCATTCCCTGCGAGAGACCTAAGGATACACCGCTATCATAGCCCTGCTTTAAGATTCCGTAGCTTAAATTGCACATATAATCAACCTCCTTTGATAGCTTTGTTGCGTATACTTATAGCATAATAGAGAAAAATATAAAAGCAGGGAGAATGTGAAAGAAAAGTACATTGCGGAACGAGGGGTGAAAACAGACGAAAATGAGTTGACAAAAAAAATAGCTGTGATAAAATGATAGTAACAGGTAACAAGTGTATCTGTTTGGCGAAAATCCAAAGTTCTGTGCTGGTATGCAGTTCTTTGGGGAGCTTTAGAGGGGTTTTGCATTCTGCCACAAACCAGTAATAAAAATGCTATAATGCTCGCTTTTATCGCGGGCATTTTTTATGGAGTGAATATGTCTGGCGTATATGAAGCTGCAATAGCGTTCGAGAAACTGATAAATACAGAATATGTATTTGTAGTTGCAAGAAAAGGTATTGAAGCAAAAATACACTTGCAGTTTCAAAAGCAGCATTTTTATCATATTGCTGGACTTCACTATTTACTTGATATTCAGAGCTTGAGAGGCGATAGAGCTGTTATATTTGAAAAAATCCTGAAAAAGCAAATCGAAGCAGATATAAAAAAATCAAAGTTTTACACTAAAATCACTAAAAGAGTTGAATTAGTATTGCAGTTACAAAATATTTTAGATAGCAATGATACCGTTTTTCGTTATGATGAAAAGTGTAACTCATTTTCTGCAATAAAAGCTGAATACTTGCTAGAAAATAAAATAGTTGATAGAAATGTATTTCTCTTTCTTGATAAAAACAGAGATGAAAAGTATTTTTGTCGGTCATTTTTTCCACAAGATTGGAAAGATTATACAAGGGGACAGCAAAAATGGACTTTGCTATATAAAGAAAAAATCATTTCTGGGAAAAAAGAAATTTTGTATCGCCACAAAAACTTCTACAAAGTAATAGACTAGATTTCTCTCTGCACTATCATTTCCGTAGTTATACCATACATAAAAAACGCTAATCGCGGACGGTGAAAGTTACGGTTTTTAGATTGCCGTTCGAGTCGGTAACGGTGAGCGTGTGGCTGCCTGCGCTTAGCGTTACGGCGAACTCGTGAATGTCGCGCGTTACGCCGATGAAATCTCCGTCGATGTCCCAAAACAATGAAGCGGATTTGTCTCTCGTTACGGCCTGCAAAATCGTTGCGCCTTTTTTGCCGTCGATTTCGGTCGGGATAATGATTTCGGCGCGGTGGTGCGGAAACGTGATTGCAAGAGAATCGGTGTCGGCGGTTGCGGGGTGATTCGGCGGATAAGGCGGCAGCTTTTTGTAAAACGCGGCTGTTTTGGCGTAATAATATTCGAGCGCGGGCGGCAGGACGAACCATTTTTCTGTTATCGGGAATTGTCCTTGATATTCGCCAGTCATATCGTCGATAGTGGCGCGGTATTTTTTGTCGGGGGTGAGCGTGATACGCGTGCAGTAGGGGCAGGGAGAGCCGAGAGGGGCGGAGGCGGGCTTTTCGATGACGGCGGTGTGAGTGCAGTTCGTGCCTGCCAGATAGCCTGAATCGGCGCAAATCGTAACGGCTTCAAGGTCGGCGGTGGGCTTGGGGAAAAAGTGCGTTTGTCCGAGCGTGGCGTATATGTCGAACAACACGGGAGCGGCAGTTGTGATGCTCTTGAGTTCCCTGTTGCCGCCGCCTTGCGCATTGCCAATCCACACGCCGACGGTGTATTCTGCCGTTACTCCGATAGCCCACGCATCGCGGTAGCCGTTCGATGTGCCTGTTTTCCACGCGATTTTCTTTGCGCCTTTATACGTTTTCCACAGTTCTTCTCCCTCGGGGCGAATTCCCTCCGCCAATGCCGACAGCGTGATATATGAACTCGCCGTGTGAGAATTCGCCAAACGTGCATACGCGCGCACGATTTCCCACATCGTAACTTCGCCTCCGCCCAAAATGAGCGGCAGACCGTATTCAGCAGGCGTTCTGTCGAGCGTGGTAATGCCGAACGCTCTCATATAATCAAGAAAACGGGCAACGCCGAACGTGCGCAGTGAACGGATTGCGGGAATATTGAGCGAACGGGAGAGGGCTTCGTCTGCTTTGAGTGCGCCGCGATAGCCTAAAACATTGTTTTCGGGCTTGTACGAGCCGATTCGGGTGGGAATGTCGATGACGATTTGTGTAGGCAAAATCTGCCCTGCTTCTAGCATTGCGTTGTACAAAAACGGCTTGAGCAAACTCCCCGAACTTCTCCGCGCTTGTATCATATCCACGGCGTAGGTGTCTTTGTTGCGCTCATCTCCGCCATAGTCGGTGTTTGCGCAGTAGGCGAGGGGTGAAAGCGTTGGGGTGTCAATGATTAAAACAGCGGCGTTGTTTATGCCTTTTTTGGCAAATTGAGCCGACCACTTTTCGAGAATGCGCGCGGCGTTTTTTTGCATATTCAAATCAAGAGAGGTATAGACTTTGTTTTTCTGAGCATTGTTTGAAGAAGATTTCATCGCTTCAAGATAGTGCGGCGCGTATTGCGGCAAATTGTGCGGCTTTTGGGGCAGCGGCTCGGCAAGCGAAAGCTCATATTGTTCCCTGTCAATGTAATGCGCTTCAAAGAGCTTTTTCAAAAGGGCATTGCGCTTTGTTTTGAGTTTTTCGCTGTTTTTGTCAAGGCGCACAAGAGAGGGCTGATTGGGCAAAACGGCAAGCGTGGCGTATTCAGCAATGCTCAAACTGAACGGTTCGCGCTCAAAATACCGCCAAGATGCCGCTTCTAAGCCCACGACGTTCCCGCCGAACGGAGCGAGAGAGGAATACATCGATAAAATCTCTTTTTTGGTGTACAAAACTTCGAGGGCAACGGCTTCGAGGGCTTCTCTGCCTTTTTGAAAAAAGGTGCGCTTGGGGTTTTTGTGCAAAAGGCGTGCGAGTTGCATGGTGATGGTAGAACCGCCCGACACGATTTTTCTTGCTTTGAGGTCGGACGCGGCGGCTCGGAACAGCGACAAGAAATCTATGCCGTGATGTGCATAAAACCTCTTGTCTTCAAAAAGTATGATTGCTTTTTCAAAGTCGGCAGGCACGTCGCCTTTTTCAAATCGCCATTGACCGTCAGAGGCAACGCTTGCGCCGATTAAAACGCCGTTTTTGTCATAAAGCGCGAAAGAAATAGGCTCGGCTTTATCGACAAAATGCGACGGCAACACTATTGCCAATGCAAATAGCGCATAGGGCAATAGCAGTACCGCGATGATTTTTAGGCGTGAGGAAAGATTATTCCACATATTTTCCAGGAATAAGCGCACTGTAGCTGTTGTCGTACATCGCTTCTGCGCTTACGGCTGGGACGTAATACGAGCCAGAGTATGCAACTGTAGCAGAGAATGTAAACGTCTTCGTTCGTCTTCCGTCGAGTGAGAAATAGGTGTAAACAGCGGTGTCTTTTATGTCTTGATAGTCATAATTTGAATCTTCGTCGCTGTCAAGCCCGATTCGCTCGTTGTTGATTTCCCAGCACGTTGGAATGGGGAACGTGAGAGCGATATTCTGGCAATCGCTTCTTGTCGTGTTTGTAACGTCGATAGTAATCGTGAACGTGTCGCCGATTTTCAGCTCTTTTTCGCTTACGTCCTCTCCGTCTTTGGTGTATGCAATGCTCAATTCAAGCCCGTCCGATTTCGCTTTCTCTTCGCCTGCTATCCCTCGTCCAGTTGCGCTCAATGTGCCGAACAGCGTGGCTTTTCCTGTGTTTTTCACGCTTATTTCTTGCGTTTTGGAGGCTGTTGCTTCAAGGCTCTTTATAATCGCTTGAGAGCTGAACGAATCTTTTTCGCTCTTGCCGTTTGCTGTTAGCTCATATTGCGCATTTTCAGTTGCTGTGCCTTGATAATACGGAATAAGCGCGAGTAAACTCCACGAGATTTCCTGCGTGTTTAGCCATGTGTCTGAAGAGAGTGTTTCTCCGATTTCCTTTGCGACCCGAAGCGCGTTTCTGCTTCCGCCAAGCATTGTATCGACGAAAAGCCAAATCGCTTTTTCGCGGTAATTTGAATGGAACGTGTAGCCTGTTAATCGGCTGTTCTTTTTGCCGAATGACACTTTTATGCTGTCGGCACTTTCTTGCGCAACCTTTTTTCGCCCAGAAAGCGCATAAGAGGCAGCAAGCAGCATTTTTGTTTCATCAGAATCCATCTCTTTTATTGCTTCTTTGAGGCGGTTCATTGCACTGATGTTTGCTTTGCCTGCGAGTGCCAAATCAAAGACGCGATACGCTTGGATAGTGTAGTCTAAATCGTTCGGAGTCCATTTTGACGCTTTGTCTTCAACGTATTTTGCAAGCGGTTCATAGAGTTTATCTGAAACAAGATAGCCGTTTCTCCGCGCTTCTGTCAAAAAATGCAGTGCATAGCAACTTCCCCATTCATGAGGCTCGCTGTTTCCTTGCCAATAGCCCATTCCGCCCGAAGCTGTCTGATAATTCGGGTAGCGTTCAATGACCGATTTCACGTTTGCTTTGACCGTGTCCGCTTGCTCATCTGTGAGCTTTAAGAACGTCGGTAAATATATCTGCGGAAATCCGCCCGATGTGATTTGCTCAATGCAGCCGTGCGGATAAGTGATGAGCGAAGAAAGCCGCTCGTCGAGATTTATCGCAGGGAACGTCGAAAGCTCTAAATCGAGTTTTGCGCTGTCCATAGGAGAGGCAACAGATACTTTTTTTGTCTTTCCGCTGTCGATTTCAAACGGTGTTCGATACGTTACGACAAGTCCGCGTGATAAAATATCGACACTTGTTTTGCTCTCTGCGCTTTTGCCGCCTGCTTGTGCCGCAAAGACAAAATCTGCTTTTCCCTCTTTGTCGGTTTTCACTTTGAAAGAAATCGTTGCATTTGCATTTGCGCCGACTGTAACGGTCTTTGTTTCGCTTGTCGTAAGCGCGCCTGTAGAGGTGAGCGAAACGGTGTAGCGTTGCTCTTTGTCTGTGCCGTTAAAGACGGTGAGCGGAAGGTCGATGTTTTCTTTTGTGCCGAGAGTGCGCGGAATTGACGGCTGTATCATCAAATCGGCTTTGACTGCGCTTGTTTTTTCCGCCTGTCCGTATGCACCGTTGCCGCCAGAAACGACAATCGTCCGCACCGCTCCGATGTATTCGCCTACATTGTAGGTAATCGCCCGTTTTTGCCCTGCTTCGAGCGTGTATGGACCAAAGAATTTCACAATCGGCGTGAATCGGTTAGAATCCCTGTCGCGATTGTCCTCTCCGCCGTCGCCGCCACCGATTAACAGCAGCGATTCGAGTTTTCCTGAATAGGCATTCATTACATATTTATATAAATCATAGCTCTTTATCTGTGAGGCTTCTTTTTTGTAGAACTCACTTCTGAGCTCTGGCGCGTGATAGTTCGTCAAACCTAAAAGCCCTTCGTCCACAACCGCCACCGTGTATGTCATCGCCTTGCCGGTCTTTTCGCTGATACTTACTGTAACGTCTGTGTTTGGCTCATATATATCGCTTGTCGTGATAATTGGCTCTAGCTTTGTTGCAGGATTATCGACCAAAACAGGCACGACTCCGAAAAGACGAATCGGCAAGCTGTTCGCCGTCTGCTGATGTGGCTGCAAAAGCGTGATATGCACATAGACATTCGGCGACATTTGTGCGGTGAGCGGCAATTTATATACCGTCGTGTCTTTTTTTGTTTCAAGCCATTCTTGCTTTAAGATTTCGCCGTTTTTCTCAATCGTAACGAGTGCGCGACCGCCTTCGCTTGACGCAAACGACACCGCCGCATTTTCGCCGACGCTGTATTGCTTTTTATCGCAGATGAGCGTAACGCTTTGTGCGCTTCCACTGCCGCCCTCTTGCGCTCTGCCTGCCCAGCCTGGCCAATCGATGTAGACGATTTTGCCTGCACTGTGTCCGTTCGGGTCTTCCACAACAACAAGATAGCGTCCCCAGTCTGGATAGTTCACGCGGAGGGTAAATGAGCCTTTTCCGTCTTTGACCGAGAACTCTCCTGAATCAATCAATGCTGATGATTCGCTTGACACAAAAGAAGAGTTTGTGAGCGCGTCTTTTTCCCACCACCATTTCCATTCGAGTTTGTATATGCTATAGCGAAGCTCGCCTCTTTCGCATTTCTCTCCGTTTTCCGTCAAAAGTGCAACATCGCAGGTGTGGTCTGTGTCGGTCAAAAGCATTCCGCGCGCTGCGTCGCCTTTTGGCAGCTTCAAGCCGACGTATCGAGAATAGGGCGAAAAGTCAAATTGCGTGCTTTGCGTTGAAAATGCCCCCGACGGCTCAAAAATGCGGCTAATCATATTCGCTTTCATCATTCCTGGCGCGTCGTCTTCGTTTTCAAGCCGTTCGGAGAACTCTGCTGTTGAGTTTTCGTCGAGTTCGCCTTCCCAAATCGTTTCTCGACTTGAGCTGTATGAGTTCATCGGGTTCGTGAACGTGTATTCGCTGTAGCCGTCAAAAGCCGTACGCGACGGAGAGAACGAAATCGACACATCAGCTTTGTAGTGCGGAGTCGGCGCACCGTGAAGCCAAGAGCCTTTGAGCGTAAAATAATTTCTGCCTGTGTCAAGGATTTTGCTGTCTGCGCTAAGGTTAATCGATAATCGGTTCGGCACGACGCTTTCTACACGGAGCGATTTTGTCCATTCGTTGCCGCCGACCTTGATTTTCGCTTGCCATAATCCCGTTGTGCTGTCGCTTTCCGTCTTTGCTTCGATTGCATAAAAGCCGTTCACGCCGCTCGTGAGCGTTTTCTGCATAGTGCTTCGCCCGAGCGGGTCGATAAGCTCGAATAAGACTGGGATATTTTCGGGCAGCGTCTTTTTCTCGTCTTGCAAAACGAACGTTAGATACATTTTGTCGCCTGGTCGCCATACGCCACGCTCTCCGTAAATTGCGCCCTTTACACCGTCTTTAGCTCTCTCGCCGCCGATTTCAAAATGGTCAACACTCAACGTGTTCGCTGCCGACAAACGCAAATAGGAGGCTTGATTGTTCAGTTTCGCCGTAACAAGATACGCCTTGCCGTTTGTCTTTGCCGTAAAAAAGCCGTCCTTGTCTGTTTTGCCGCTTGCAATCTTTGAGCCGACGAACGACAGCACTTCCACGTCAGCATTCGCTACCGCGCACGTGCTCTTCAAATCCGCCACCGTAATATGCAGCACCTCTTCGCCTTGCACGGTCTCTGATTTTGCCATAATGCCGAGGTCGGATACCAACACATTGCGCTTGATTAAGCAATTCGAATTGTAGCGCGGCATATAATATGCAGGGTGGCACGGGTCGTCGTCATAATACCAGAACGTGCGGCGGTCTTCATAATCCATATCATTGTAATAATCCCACCAGCTCGACTCCCCGTCGCCTTCTTCCTCGCCAATCGTGTTTTCGGGGAAAGGCAAATGCGAAAAATCACGGTGATTATCGCGGCAGACATATTTGATGTCTTCTTTGCGGAAGGTAACGCGAATCTGGAACATTCCCTGCGGATATTTTTTCACGAGTTCCGACAAATCAAGCGAGCGCGGCACAAACTGGTTCGCGTAATCGTCTTTCCAATCCAGCGCGACCTTTTTCTCCCACACAGGCTCGCCCACGCGGTACAATTCCTTTGCGCCGTCAAGCTCATTCACCTGCAAAAACTGCGACATTGTGTGATTATAAATCGCATACGCCTGAATCAAAAGCTCGCTCACGTTTTTCGTCCCGACCGTCAAATAAGTGTCGCGGCTTGTCGGAATAATCACGCCGTCATTCATAAATCTGATTTCAGGCTTTTCCCACTCGATGCCCGAAATGATGTCCACCATCGAAGCCAAGTATTCATTGCTTTCGCTCAGCAGCGTATCCTGCACTTTGAGCACAGCAACATTCTGCCAAGAGCCGTCCGTGTAGAACGTGAGAATATTCTTGTTGATGTTCGCGTCGATTTTCGCGTTAAACCCGTTTGCCGCGTGCGCAATCACCACGTCGTCAAGGTCTTGATTCTCTTGCAGGCGGCTGGAAAAGCTCACCAAAATCGTATTGTCGTTTTTGCGGTTTACGTCGATAACCTCGAAGGCTTCTTTTTTGGCAATCGTATACTTTTTGCGCAGTGTTTTGTCCGCTCCGATGGCTTTTCCGTCGAGCAAAAGGCGGAGCGTGCGGTCGCTTGTGCCTTGCTTAATGCCTGAAATCGTGAAAAAGCGGCTGTTCGTCTTTTCAATTTCGTCCCACGTTATCAGCAGTTTTTCGTTATAGGTTGCCGAAAGCAGTTTCTTTGCCGTTTCGAGCGTTTCGGGAATGTCCGTGCGGAGCGTACCCGAAAGCGTAAACTCATCGTCGCCGTCGATAATCTCGAAACCGTCCAAATCAAGCGAAAAATCGGCTTTTTCGGCAATGAATTGATGATAATAATTGAGATTTTCGCTTAAATCAAAGAGTTTTTTCAAATCTATCGCCACGCACATTTCTGCGCTCGATTTATACGGCACATCGGGAGTAAACCGCACCGTGCGCTCATCGAGTTGCTCCCACGTTCCCTTTGCGCCGTCGATTTTCAAGGCTTTTTCTGCCGAGCCAGAAATATCGCGCGTAAAACTCACCAAAATCCCTGCCGAACGCGGAATCATCGTGGGCGAAATCTCCGAGATAAACGCCTCCGCTTCCGCCGTATTCTTTATTTCTTTTAACCCACTTTTTGAGCAAGATATAAAACTTATCGCCATAATTAAACTAACTGCAAATACAAAAATCTTTCTCATGTTTTTTACTATGAATTAGCTTTTTTCTTTTGTCAAGTATTCCCTGCACCCTCGACTACTTTTATTGTGTCATTGCAGTACTTGATACGGCAATCTATGGCAATGCAGGCGTTTTTGAGAAAGAGGCTGAGATAGTGGCAGTTATCGAGAAGTAAAAATTATTGTGAGAAAATCCCGTTAGGGAGTCTCTCCGTGTGTTACTATGTGAAGAACCCTCTCCGTCTGCTTTGCACAAGACTCTCTCCAAGTTAGGAGAGACCTTTAAACATCGCTAGGAGAGGGTTTTAAACATTGCTAGGAGAGAAACTCTCTCCGTTATTGCTAAAAAAGTTCTTTAATCTTTCCACGGGAAAATAAATGAGCGCAATGTTCTAGGGCCTAAGGTTTCTTTGTCTTTTGCGAGAAGCTCTTCCCACGGGATTTTGTTTCTTTGTCTGCCCTTTAGCTCTGGGTGTTCGTTCAAGTAATCGTATTTATAAAGAAGAATACGAAGAGCATTCGTAAGCGATATTTGTATTCCTGTAATTCCTGGTGCACAGCCGAGCAAGAAAATGGAAACAGCTCCGATTGCGCAATGATACAAGAACAAAAATACAGAAATGCCAGGATTATCAAAAAATATGATAAAGCATTTTTTTAGTGATACTTTGAAGTTGTCTTTTAGAAGTGTTCTAATCGGGATAAACCATTGCAACGATAAAAGTGCGATGATGACACACCAAAATACACAGGCTGCAAAGAAAATCCCGATGAGAGAACCAGAACGGAACAAACTCATATAATACGGGATACCTACAGAGCCCATTATCACGATTGCGCCGCAAATTAGACCGAAACAAAAACCGTCTTTTGCATGAGGAATAATGTCTCCGAAATACTCTTTTACAGGACCTAAGCCAAAGTTTGCGATTTTCGCAGCATTGTTGCCGTATGCAAAAATTGCAATCATAAATATGCCTAATAGAACAAGCGTACAAAGCATACCGATGAGCATATTGCTAGCTTCATTTACAGTTCCGTAAAAGACCCACAAAACGACAGCTAAAAGCGTCATTACCACATTAGGAACGACAAGAGAGAGCATATTGTCCCACCCGTCGCAAAAATTTTTTTTCAACAAAAACCAAATCATAATATGATTTTACTTTTTGTTTGCGCAATAATCAACACTTTTATGATACAATATGAAAAATGAACACTTTTAACTATGATACTTCAAAAACACTCTCTCTCATCTCTCTTATACATTCCAAAGTTGAATGTTATTTAAGCGAAGAGTTAAAGAAAAAAGGACTTCCCAATCTGTCTACTTCGCACGGATTTATTTTATATAATCTTGCTCGTTGTTCCGAATTGACGATGGGGGAGATTACAAAGAAAATAAATCGGGATAAATCGACAACGACGGCTCTTATAAAAAAGCTCATCGCTTTGGGATATGTGGAAGAGTATAAAAGCGCAGACGATTGTAGAGTAAAAATAATAAGGCTCACCCCAAAAGGAATGAGCTTTACTGCTGCCACTTCTGAAATCTCAAAAGATTTACAGGAGCGAGGGCTAAAAGGTTTGAGTGAAGATGATGCAAAATTGTTATGCGCTCTTCTTCACAAAGTAGAATCTAATTTTGAAACACGGGCTTTGTTTTAAGCGTCATTGTTATTTGGAAGCGGAGGCAACTCTTCAAGCTCCTCAAAATCTCCGTCAGAAGCAAATCCGACTTCTTCTGCAAGCTGCTCTGTTGCTTCAAAGCCTGCGTTGTCTATCGTCTTGAAGCTGTTTAATACAGAGCCGATTTCGGTCATATTAGAATAGTTTCTCATAGACAATATGCTGATTTCTTGGATTCGCTGCGTGATGTCTTCTGTACCGATTTTGATTTCATTGATACCGTTCATCGATGTAGAGAAAATCTCGTGCAAAGATGTCATATCGTTAGAAACTTGGTTTTGCTGTGTTTCAAGCTCCACACAGTAGCCGCTGATTTTTTCCGCAGATGCGTTAATATCCGCCGTTCTGCCATAAATCTCTTTTGTCAATGTGTCGGCTCTTGAAACGCTGTTAGTGATTTCGTTTAAGGAATCAAGCATATCGCTAGCTTGCTCGCTGACCTTTCTAAATGCTTCTTGTGCATTTGTAGAAGACACGTTTGCTTCGTTCACTTTGTCGATAATTGCATAGATAGAAGATGAAATGCGGTGTGCGTTTTCTCCTGTGCTTTCGGCAAGTGAGCGGATTTCTTCAGCTACAACGCCGAAGCCCTTTCCTGCCTCTCCTGCGTGTGCACTTTCTATAGCCGCATTCATAGAAAGCAAGTTTGTTTGTTCGCTAATCGCGTCGATGATAGTAACGATTTCTCTTACTTCGTCAAGCATACCTGTAATATCGCCTAAAATATGAGAGGTTGCACTAATCTTTGCATCTCCGTCTTTGACGAGTACTTGCATTTCTTTTGCGCTCTCTGTTTTTTCAGCCGCCATATCGCTGATTTCATTGAGCGTTTTTGTCATATTGTCAACATCGTTTTTGTTCTTTTCGATAGCCTTTGTTTGCTTTGTGTTGTTATCGATAAGAGTATTAGATACTTCTGTCATCGTTTGCAACGAATTCATTGTGCGCTCTACAACGGTATTGAGTGTGCTAAACTGCTCTGTCATTGATTTTACGTTTGCGTTAATCTCGTGAGTTGCGGCGGCAGTATCGCTTGAAGCATTGTCGATTTGCTGACCTGAATCGATAGAAGCCTGTGCGCTCTTTTTGACGACGAGGAAGAATGCATTTAAGTGTGAAGCGGCGTTGTTCAAATCCGACTGCAAAGCTCCGATTTCGTCTTTTTCTGTAACTTGGCTTCGCACCGTTAAATCTTTTTCGGCGAGAAGAGAAGACATTTCTTGCAAGCTCTTTACTCGCTTTGTAATCTTGCTCGTAATTTGGCGAACGATAAGGAACGCAATAAGAATATCAAAGAAAGAAAAAGCAAACGCTACAATGCGGAAAACCTTGTGAATAAGGTTTACTTCTTCGTTAAGGGATTCTGAAAGAGAACCGATAACGGTTACCAATCCATCGCTTGTAAACTTTAGCGTAGAGATAACGTCTAAGTATCCCATTTCAACAATGACGGCTCTCAAATCTGTGTAATCTTTATGCAACTGAATAGCATTGATAAGACCGTGCGCAGCGACGGAGTTCTTGAATGCTACAGGAGTTTCTATTTCAGAAAGAGTCTTGTAATGAGTAGAGATTTCTCTGAATTTATCTTCAAGAAATTTCCATACGGATTCTATGCTTTTTACTTTGCTTTGAAGCTCTTTGGTAAGAAGCGTTCTGCCGTTTCCGTTTATAACAGTATCAAAACTCTTGCTGCAATCGTCAAGAAGTTCCTCCCATTTTGGATAAATCCAGCCGACATCCATTCCAGAGGCTTCAAGACGGTCGTTATAGGTTGAAACTTTTTCATAAGTGTATTGAAGCCGAGCTAAGTTGTACTGAAAAGTTTTCAAGCGCATTTCTTGACTTGAGCCAATTATCAATACTGCTGACAGAATCAGAAATTGAAGAATAATCAAAAGAATAAGCCATCGAAACTTTGTATTGAGCTTCATACAATAACTCCTCGCATTTTTTTTGCTTTATATCCATTATATACCAAAATTATGTTATAGAAAACAAAAAAATGTTAAAAGTTATGAAAAGTTATTTAACCTGCTTTTTACAAAACATAAGCGGACGCATTGCGTTTAATACGGCAAGCATGCAAACGCCCACATCGCCGAAGACAGCTAGCCACATATTCGCCGCTCCGAGTGCACAAAGAATGATTATCGCGACTTTCACACCGAGTGCAAATGCCACATTCTGCCATACGATACTCATTGTCTTTTTTGCGCTCTTTATCGCTTCTGCAACGCGAGAAGGCTTGTCGTCCATAATCACTACGTCCGCCGCCTCAATCGCAGCATCGCTTCCCATTGCCCCCATTGCAATTCCCACATCGCTTCTCATTAAAACAGGCGCATCATTTATCCCGTCGCCCACAAAAAGAACAGAACCTTTTGCATTTTGAGCTGCCATTTCTTTGAGGAAAAGTTCGATTTTCTCAACTTTGTCGTTCGGCAAAAGCTCGCTGTATACCTCGTCAATGCCGACTTCTTTGCCGATAGCCTGTGCAATAGCCGATGTGTCGCCAGTGAGCATGACAGTCTTTTTTATGCCTATCTTTTTGAGATTTGCAATCGCGTCTTTTGCGTCTTCTTTTGGCATATCGCTTAGCGTGATGAGCCCTGCATATTTGCCGTCAAGCGCAACGTGTACACTCGTCGCATTGTTGTTTGCTTCAAAGATTCCTGAAACATTTTCTTTTCTCATCAATCTTTCGTTTCCTGCAAGAACAGTCTTGTTCCCAAGCGTGCATTTTACGCCGTGTCCACTGATTTCACTGCTGGCGGAGGCGGAGAGTTTTTCGCACTCTGGGCAAGAATGTGCGGCTTTGAGTGAGCGCGAAATAGGGTGATTAGAAAAATATTCTGCGTGCGTTGCAAGGGCTAAAAGTTCTTCTTTTCCTATCTCATGAGAACTTTTTATCTCGCTTACTTCAAATGCGCCTTTCGTCAGCGTGCCTG
The DNA here is from genome assembly GCA_937901865.1 of uncultured Treponema sp. Lineage (GTDB taxonomy): Bacteria > Spirochaetota > Spirochaetia > Treponematales > Treponemataceae > Treponema_D. The sequence continues at coordinate 4,841 of CALDID010000101.1, read as the reverse complement.
TTTTGTCAAACACTACAGTAGAAGCCTTTGAGAGCTTTTCGATGTAGCTTGAACCTTTGACTAAAATGCCTTTGCGAGAAGCCACTCCTATGCCAGCAAAGAACGACAGCGGCACGGAGATGACGAGCGCACACGGGCAAGACACGACGAGCAACTCAAGAGCACGATATGCCCAGCTCTTGAAGTCCTGTGCAAAGACAAGTGGCGGCACAAAAGCGAGCAACAAAGCTAAAACGCATACAATCGGAGTGTAGACCCTTGCAAAACGAGAAACGAATTTTTCGCTTTCTGCCTTTTTCTCTGCCGCTCTTTCCACTTGCTCAAGGATACGCGAAACAGTGCTGTCGCTATATTCTTTTTCTACTTTGATGAGCAATGCACCGCTCACATTCACACAGCCCGAAAGTACTTTGCTTCCTGCCTCCACGTCGAGCGTTTTGCTCTCTCCTGTCAGTGCAGCAGTGTCGAGTGTAGAGATACCAGAAATGACTTCGCCGTCTAGCGCAATCCTTTCTCCTGCTTTCACTTCTATAATCTCGCCTTTTCTCACCTCTTCGGCGCGGACTGTTTGGCTTTTCCCTCCTCTCTGCACGGTCGCGCTGTCGGGGCGAATGTCCATAAGAGACGTGATTGACGCACGGGAGGAATCGACGGCTTTATCCTCGAAATATTCCCCGATTTGAAACAAAATCATCACTGCGACAGCTTCTGAGTATTCGCCCATCAAAATTGCGCCGATAGTAGCGATGCTCATCAAAAACTCTTCGCCGAACACTCTTCCTTTTACTAAGCCACCGACCGCACCTTTAAGCACTCCCAACCCCGAAAGCAAATATGAGGCGCAATAGAGCAAAAGAAAAATCGCCTTTGCTGTATTTTGAGGAAGAAAATCAAGCACTCCTCTTGCAAAAAGAACTTTGTCCGCAATAATCGCTGTTGCAAACAGTGCGAGCGAAATCAGTATCTTTGTAAGCGATGTTTCCTCTTCGTCATCGTCGTCGTGTGTGCAACATTCGCAGTGATGTTTTTTGCTGTGTTCGCTTTTAGGTTCTTTGGCTGTCGTGTGGCAAAAGTGGGCGGCTTCCCTTGTGTCGATGTTTTTTGTTTCAATACAACTCATATATTTCCTCCGTTTGCGTTTCGTTAAAACGAGCCTGTATCTCTTACAAAACAGCTTGTGGCTTTTATAAAACAGCCTGCTGTTGTTCGCCTAAGTGTTCCATTCCGATGCTCAAAATCTCTGAAACGTGTTCATCGGCAAGAGAGTAAATAAGCGATTTTCCCTCTCGTCGAAACTTGACCAACGAATTGAGTTTTAACACGCGCAGCTGCTGGCTAATCGCAGGCTGTGCCATCGAAAGCGTAGAGGCAATTTCTGTTACGCTCATTTCTTTGTCTAAGAGTGCATACAATATCTTGACACGCGTCGAATCCCCAAAAATCTTAAACAACTCTGCTAAATCACACAAAACGCCTTCGTTATCAACAATATCGCTCATAGGTTACTCTCCTCTTAAAAAATGTATAATCATATAATTATATAAGCATATAATCGCGAGAAAGTCAATCTCTTTTTTCTCTTTTTAGCATTTTCTATAATTTTCTATGGTAAGTCTTTGAGAATTTGTTTGATAAAAAATCCCTCTCGCTAGAAGAAGGAGAGGGAAGGGGAAATTAGACGAGTTTTACATAGGTTTTGCCTGTACCGCCGTCTTCGGGGCGCGCAAAGGCAAAATCTGCTACTCCTGGATAATTCGACAAGTACTGATGTACTCCCTGTTGCAAAATGCCGTTTCCTTTGCCATGTATAATAGAAAAGCTCTTGAAATTATTGATGGCGCATAGGTCAAGTTGTCGCTCTAATGCCTTGAGTGCTTCTTCGTAGCGAAGTCCTAACAAGCGCAATTCAAAAACTGGCTTTTCGTCGCTCGAAACTGCCGTTTCCACAATGACTGAAGTTGGGGGAGTACTACGCTGCTGTACGTCGAGCGGAGCAAGGGCTAAGTTTTTTTGCTTTACGCTCATTCGTATCGCGCCGAATTGCACGCTCCAGACACCTTTTCTCTCTTCGTGAATCAGTGTGCCGCGCGTCTTGTCTTTGCCCATAAAAACGATTGCGCCCTCCCTCCATTCAGCTTTCGTCTCTTCTGTCTTTTTCACTAGCTTTTCGCTTCGAGGAATTTCGAGCGCAACTGAATCAACTTCTTGCTCTTTGAGCTTTTCAAGCAATTCTGCATTCGATAGCTTTTTCTTTCCGTCCTTGTTCTTTGTGCTTGCATAGCTTGCGCTGGCTTTAGAGAGACGCATTCCGTTTGCAGTGATTGTTGCCTGTTCTTCTTCGATTTTTTCCGCCTGAGCCTTTATCTCTTCGTCTTCTTTTTCAATATAATCACTTAGCTCTTTGATAAAGTTCTTTACTTTGAGAGTTTTTTCGCGATTGATTTCGCCCTCACGAAGTTCTCGCACTAGGTTTTCAAGTTCTTTTCGTGTCTGTTTCAAAAAAAGGCTTTCGGCATTGTGTTCTCGCTCTTTTAGCTCAAGTTCCCTTTGCTTTTGCTTTATGTCTTTCAAATCCAAGCGATGTTGCCTATCGAGAAGATTGGCTTCTTTGCGTCTGCTTTCGGCTTCTAGCTTGTCAAGCTCAGCGTGTTTTTCTGTTAAGCCTTTGATGAGCTTTGAAACATCTGCGCTCTCGTTGGTCATATACTCTTTTGCCTTTTGCGATACCGCTTTTGGCAATCCTGAACGTTTTGCAATATCGAGTGCGTGGCTTTCTCCTGGGATTCCCATCAAAAGCCGATACGTTGGTGAAAGTGTGTTCTCGTCAAAATCAACGCTCGCATTTATGCACGCAGGGTGAGTATAGCCATAGTTTTTCAAAATACCGTGATGAGTGGTTACGAGGACAAACGATTTTTTTTCAATGAGCGTATCAAGCACTGCCATTGCGATTGCGCTTCCTTCCGTCGGGTCTGTGCCGCTTCCAAGCTCATCGAGCAATATCAAAGACTTTTCGTCTGCATTACGAAGAGCGGTTGCGATGTTTTTCATGTGCGCGCTAAATGTCGAAAGAGATTCGTCAATAGATTGCTCATCTCCAATGTCGGCGTACACGGTATTGAACACAGGGAGCTTTGTTCCCTCTGCGGCAGGAATGGGGAAACCTGATTGATTCAAAAGAGAGAAAAGTGCGATTGTCTTGAGCGTTACCGTCTTGCCGCCTGTGTTCGGTCCTGTGATGATTAAAACATTTTTGTTTTTCATAAAACGCACATCAATAGGGACAGCTTTATCCGCTAAAAGAGGGTGTCGCGCTTGCAGCAAAAGAGGAGCTTCGCCTTCTTCTGTCGTGTCAGCAAAAATGCCTCTACAGTCGTTCGCCCACTTTGCAGCCGCCTGCGTTGTGTCCAGCTTTTTCATAATCGGCAGAGCTTTTTTGAAAAGAAACAGGCTCTCTTTGAGTTTTGCTGTGAGTTCTGTCATTATCTTGTGGATTTCGCTTTGGAGGTGATATTCTTCTTGAATAAGTTCGTTGCTCTTTCTAACCACGCTATCAGGTTCGATGTACATCGTCTGACCCGAAGACGAAAGCTCGTGGACAATGCCTTGAATGCCGCCCCGTCTGTCGCTTCTGACTGCAAGCACTTGATGACCGCCTCTCAAAACGGGAACGGTGGATTGCAAGCTGGCAGAATACAAAGGGTCGGTAGTGTATGAGCGGATTTCAGTGTCAATCTCTTTGTGCAATGCGGCGATTCTGTTTCTTATTGCGCGGATTTCTGGCAAATCTTTCATTTCGCCGTTTTTGTCTACAACTCTATCGATTTCGTTTTCTGCTACCGTCAAATCGGGGAGCTGTTGACATAAGGCGTGTAAATGAGGTATATCGATTTCTTTGCTTGCTTCCTCTGCGTCTTTTTGTATCGCCGAGGCTGAAAGCGCAAATTGTAAAAGAGAAAATGCCTGTTTTGTGGTCAACGCCGCACCCTCTACTTTGATAATCGAAAAGAGCTTTTCCACCTCGTCCCAGCTGTGAAGAGCCTTTGGGTGCAAACAATGGTGCAAGCGATGCCACTCAAGACCTAAAGAGCGGAGCTTTTTGCCTTCCTCTCTGTCTGTAACAGGCTCTCTTCGTAATAAAGCCTCTTTGCCTTCGATTGAAATACAAAAAGAGGCTATCCGTTCCCTAATCCTATAATAATCGAGTTGTTCGAGTGTTTTTTTGTTCATTTTTCGCTGTTATGCTTGTGCAAGCATTTTGAGTTTGTCGATTTGCTCTTGTACTCTGCCTGCTGCCCCTGTTGTCTTTCGTATCTCTGCGCACGCGCGCGGAGAAAGGAGTGCGAAAATATCATCTTCGATAAGCTCTGAACACCCCTTTAGTTGTGCTATCGACAAATCTTCAATTCGCTCTTTACCTGTGTCGATACATAATCTAACAGCTTTTGCGCTCACTGCGTGTGCGGTGCGGAATGGCATACCTTTTCTGACCATGTAATCCGCTAAATCTGTTGCGTTCGCAAATCCTCCCTCACAGCTTTTTGCCATTTTCTCTGTGTTGAATGTCGCTGTTTCAACCATCTTTGTAAACACAGACACACACGAAGAGCAGGTATCAAATGCTTCAAAAAGGCTTTGTTTGTCTTCTTGCAAATCTCTGTCGTATGCAAGCGGCAAGCCTTTGACCATAACAAGAAGAGAAATTAAATCGCCGTATACTTTTCCTGTGCGTCCACGGATAAGTTCTGCAAAATCGGGGTTCTTTTTTTGCGGCATAATAGAGCTACCTGTTGACCACTTTTCGCTTAAATCGATAAAGCCGAACTCTGTGGTACTCCACA
>CALDID010000100.1 GCA_937901865.1 uncultured Treponema sp. | reverse complement strand
ATCTGATCGTGACTGGAGTTCAGACGTGTGCTCTTCCGATCTTTCAAGGGCGATACGCTGAATAATCGTGCGCTTTTCGCCAGAAGCAAGGAAGAGCGCGCTCGTTTCACTGGCGATGTCGGCGTTCTCGAAGCATATCGACGTGGCGACAGAGAGGTTTTTCGCCTTTTCGCTCTCGTTTTCGACCGTGATTTCCGCACGGATAACCGAAATATCGCCAGCTTCCTCCGTAATGAAGCGCGCGCCGTTTTGGGCGAGATGAGTCTTTTCGCTTTGTACAAAATACACGTCGCGATATATTCCTGAGCCAGAATACCAGCGGCTGTTCGGCATTGCGCCAGAGCGAACGAGGACACGAAGCTCATTTTTCGCGCCATAATGCAGCAAATCGGTCAAATCCGCGGTGAACTCGGAATAGCCCGACGGCGATTTTGCGATGAGTTGCCCATTCAAATACACGAGCGCATTCATATACACGCCCTCAAACACAACGCGCGTGATGTTCGACTCCCATTCGCACGGACAATCGAAGACTTTTGCGTAAATCAAGCTTTCTGCGTCGCGATAACCGCTCGCGCTACCGTTTACGCTGTCTGCACTCGGCGCATTTTCTCGCATTGCGTCGTGTGGCAATATAATATCCCGCGCATTTTCGGGGATATTCCAAACAAGGGCGAACGAGTTTTCCTCTTTCCAAACCTTCCAGCCGTCATTCCATTTCATTCGTTTCATACGTGCGCATTTTATAGAGAGAAATGCCATTGTTCAAGCATTTTTACGTCTTTAAAAGTGTTATATTCCATCTTTTTTGCGCACAATCGGCGAAATATGCGATATAATGGCGTATGCACGAGATGACGTTTAATCAGATGGAAAAAAAACTGCGCGCAAAGTGGGTGAAAGACGGCGCGAAAGTCCCCGAAAACGCACTTTCGCTAGAGGATTTCGGCGGTATAATCGAAATAGACAGGGAAGAAGTCGGAAAAATACTTGAGGAAAAGACTTTCTTTGAAGACGCGCAAGATGTCGCGGCAAATCGACACATGCGCTACTTTCCCCCGATACTGCACAAGCACCATTTCTTTGAGGCGGCGTGTGTTGTTGCAGGAAGCTGCACGAATTTCATCAACGGCAAGCGGCTTGAGCTAAAACAGGGCGACATCTGCATTTTCGCACCGAATACGGTTCACGCGATTGCGGCTTTTTGCGACGACGCAGACATTCGCAACATAATGATAAAGAAAAGCACCTTTGAAACGTCGTTTATGAGCCTTATGAAGCACAATGATATTCTATCAGATTTTTTTCGGCGCACTTTCTTTTCCGAGCTGAACGAAACGCCGTGGATTTTGTTTCATACAGCAGGCGACGAAGAAATTGCGGCACTTGTCGAACGCATTTACACCGAATCGGCACAAAACCGCGCATACAAAAAGCGTATGCTCAGCGCACTCGTATCAATGTTTTTTATTTCGCTTCTACGAAACCACGAAAAAGACGTTGTTATCCCTGTTCTGCAAAATACGCCACTAGAAAACAACTTTGTCTTTATGATGATGTATATGCAAGAGCATTTTGCGCATATTTCGCTCGGAGAACTTGCCGCTTTGTTCCATTACAGCCCTAGACAAATCCAGCGCATTATAAAAAATGCAACTGGAATGACTTTTATCGAAAATATACAGAAACTGAAAATGGAAAATGCGGCTCATTTGCTCAAAAACACAACAAAAAGCGTCGCAGAAATCGCCGAAGAAACAGGATATGAAAGCCTTAACAACTTCCGTGCAATTTTTCGCCGCACATACGGACATTCTCCGCACGAATGGCGAAAATTAGTGCTTGCTTAGCCATTGCAAAATATCTTTTTCGACTTGTTCGTGGCAAAGTTCATTCAAAAGCTCATGTCGCGCGCCCTCATAGCACTTTTCTTCCACGTCCTTAATGCCAACCTTTTTGTACATCTCGAAAACGGCGTGAGGTCCTTTACCATATCGTCCCGTCGGGTCTTCCGCGCCATAAATAAAGAAAATCGGAAGCGTCGCCATAATGTTGCTAACCGCCTTTTTGCGCACAACTCGGCGAACGCCACGGAACAAATCGCAGAAAAAGCTGACCGTCGGAGTAAAGCCACACCACAAATCGCCATCATACAGCTGCACAATCATTGAATCTCTCGTAAGCCAATCGTTTTTCGACGCAGGATTTTTTATGCGTTTATTGTATGAACCAAACGTCATTTTGTTAATTGTGCCTGAAATATGATATTTTCCGTGCACTTTTCGGCTTATTTCTGCGATAATGCCGCCAACAGTAGCCCCTGCGCTTTGCGGTCCTGTTGTTCCGCTGATGATGCAGCCTGCAATATCAGTCGAGTTTTCTTCGATATATGCTTGAGCCACAACAGAGCCAAAAGAATGACCGAGAACAAAAATCTTTTTATTAGGAAAATCCTCTTTTATCTTTCGTGTAATTTTTATTTCGTCCTGCACTACTCTTTCAAAGCCGTCGCCGTCTGCAAGATAACCAAAAACTCCGTTACTATTCCATTCCGCATCTCGCGCCGTCTGTCCGTGTCCGCGGTGGTCATCAGCAACGAGTGCATAACCATTTTCTGCGAGAATTGAGCCGAATCGGTCATATCTCATTGCGTGTTCTACCATTCCGTGAAAAAGCTGAACCACGCCTTTCACATCTCCGTCAGGAATCCAATAATGTACGCAAATATTTGCGCCGTCGTCCATCTTAACAGTGCTGCTTTTCGTCTTCATAGTGTATCCTCTTACTTTAT
>CALDID010000099.1 GCA_937901865.1 uncultured Treponema sp. | reverse complement strand
ATGACATAAAGCCGAGTACGGAACTGACATACTGTTTCCGAACAGGTCTAATATTCTATCGTATTTTGTGCAAATCAGATAAAGGCTGTTGCAGCGCAAAATCAGCAAGCACTATTGCAGTCATTGCTTCGATAACGGGCACAATGCGAGGGCATAAGCACACATCGTGTCGCCCCTCAATCACTAAATCAGTATCAGTAAATCCGCACTCACCTACTGCTACTGTCTGCTGCTGCTTGAAAATCGACGGCACGGGCTTTATCGCCGCTTTGAACTCGATTGCCTCCCCGCTTGAAATGCCTCCGAGTATTCCACCAGCATTATTCGACGTAAATACGACTTTTCCGCTTTCGCCCTCTGCTCTCATTTCGTCATTGTTTTCGCTTCCCGTCATATCCGCCGCGTCAAATCCTGCCCCGAACTCGATTCCTTTCACCGCGCCAATAGACAAAATCGCCTTTGCAATCTCCGCGTCCAGCTTCGAGAACACTGGCTCGCCCAATCCTGCTCCAATCCCCGTAACCACGCATTTAACCACTCCGCCTGCGCTGTTTCCTTCTCGGCGAAGCTCCTCTATTCTCTCCGCCATCTTCTTTGCACTTTCAAGGTCTGCGGCTCTCAGCGGATTTTTCTCTATCGCGCCAAAGTCTACGCTTTTTCCCTCAATGCCTGCCGCGCGCAGTGTAAACGCTGTGATATTCGCTTCAGGATACAGCGCACACAGCACTTGCCTCGCCACTTCTCCTGCCGCCACTCTCGCCGCTGTTTCTCTGCCGCTCGCCCTGCCGCCGCCGCGATAATCGCGAAAACCGTATTTTGCATAATATGTGTAATCCGCGTGTCCTGGTCGAAACGTATTCGCCAAATTGCCGTAATCTTTCGACCGCTGCGACGTGTTGCGGATAAGAAAAGCAATAGGCGTTCCCTCTGTTTTTCCCTCGAATACCCCCGACAAAATCTCGGCTTTATCGTCTTCTTTTCGGCTTGTTACAGCGGCATTATTCTGCCCCGCAAAGCTCTGCCCTGGCTTTCTGCGGTCAAGCGCGGCTTGTATCTTCGCTTCGTCAATCGCCAATCCCGCAGGTACTCCGTCAATAATACAGCCGAGAGCTGAGCCGTGGCTTTCGCCAAATGTTGTAACCCTAAATATCGTTCCTATAGTGTTTCCTGCCATCTTTTCCCCCGTATTTTTAAGCCTGTTCCTCTACAAAACAGCTTCTGGCTCTACAAAACAGCCTCTGGCTGCTCAAGCCATGCTTTCGAGCGATTTAAAGCCCGTTGCCACAGATTATACTTTGCATCTCTTTCTGCGCTGTCCATTCCTGGCGTAAACACCTGTTCCACGCTCCAAACCGATTTCAGCTCTTCCCTGTTCTGCCAAAATCCTGTGGCTAATCCTGCCAAAAACGCCGCGCCTGTTACACTCGATTCAGTATTGAGCGGACGATAAATCGACGTATTAAGCATATCGGCTTGGAACTGCAATAATAAATCGCTCACGCTCGCCCCTCCGTCCACTTTTATCGACGGCAAGCGAATAGATGAATCTTCTTGCATACAGCGAAGCGCGTCTTCTACTTGGAACGCTATCGCCTCAAGTGCCGCGCGGCAAATATGCGCTTTCGTCGTTCCGCGAGTCAAGCCGATAATCATACCGCGCGCATACGAATCCCAATACGGCGCACCAAGCCCCGTAAACGCAGGCACAACGACCACTCCGCCCGAATCCGCAACGCTTTCTGCTAAAACATCAGTTTCTTTTGCCGAGCTAATCAGCCCAAGCTCATCTCTCAGCCACTTTATCAGCGCGCCGCCCATAAATATGCTTCCTTCTAGTGCATACTTCACTTTGCCATTCATCGAAAGAGCTATCGTGGTCAATAGGCGATGCTTTGAGTTCACGGCGTTTTCTCCTGTGTTCATCAGCAAAAAACACCCCGTGCCATAAGTAACCTTTGTTTCTCCCTCGCTAAAACAGCACTGCCCAAACAATGCGGCTTGCTGGTCGCCCACTGCCGAAGCAATCGGAGCGCAAAAGCCGCAGACTTCTTTGTCTGTATATGCGTAAATTGCAGAGCAATCTTTTACTTCAGGAAGCATACTGCGCGGAATGTCGAGCAGCTCTAAAAGCTCATCGTCCCATTCAAGCGTATGGATATTATACAGCATAGTGCGGCTTGCGTTCGTTCTGTCTGTAACGTGCGCTTTTTTGCCGCTTAAATTATAGATAATCCAAGAGTCTATTGTGCCAGCAAGGATTTCGCCTTTTTCCGCTCTCTCCCTCACTCCTGCCACATTGTCTAAAATCCACTTTATCTTTGTTCCCGAAAAGTAAGCGTCAGGATACAGCCCCGTCTTTTCTCTGATAAGCTCTCCCTTGCCTTGCGCTATGAGCTTATCGGCAAGAGGAGCTGTCCTGCGGCATTGCCACACAATAGCATTATACACAGGCTTCCCCGTATTTCTCTCCCAAACAACAACCGTTTCCCTTTGGTTAGAAATGCCGATAGAATCTATTTGCTCTTCTCTTATGCCAGCCTTTACCACAGCTTCATTTATCACAGAATACAGGCTTCGCATTATATCCATAGGATTATGCTCCACCCAGCCCAATTTTGGGAAATGCTGCGGAAACTCCCTCTGTGCCATCGCTTTTTTATGCAATCGCTTATCAAACAGCACGGCACGAGAGGAGGTTGTTCCTTGGTCTAATGCAAGAACGTATTTTTCCATTTTTCTCCTGACACTATCCCTTAGAAGCCAGCAGGAACGAAGTCAATTCCCTCGCTTTCCTTAAAGCCATACATCAGATTCATATTCTGAGCCGCCTGTCCTGCGCTTCCCTTTAGCATATTGTCAATAACAGAAATCACTTCGAGCGTCTTTCTCTCTCCGCCTTTCACGGCATACACTTGCATATCGCAATAGTTCGTAAAGCGCACGCTTCTCGTCGTAGGAGCAACTCCAGACGGCAACACACGGACAAATGGCTCATCTTTATAGAACGCCGAGTAAATCTCTCTGATTTCGTCAGCAGACATATCTTTGACAAGCGGTGCATAGATTGTAGACAAAATGCCGCGGTTCTGCGGAATCAAGTGAGGAGTAAAGATGATGTTTGTTTTCACTCCTGCAGCCTCTGTGCAGTTTCTCGCGATTTCTGGCTGATGACGATGTGCACCGACTTTATACGCGCTAAAGCTCTCGCCGCACTCACAAAATTGGTTCGTCATTGTCGGGTTTCTTCCCGCGCCTGTAACGCCGCTCTTTGCGTCCACAATGATAAGCGAAGTGTCGATAATTCCCGCTTTGAGTGCAGGCAACAAACCGAGCGTAGAAGCCGTAACATAACAGCCAGGGTTTCCGATGATACGCGCGCCCTTGATTTTCTCTCTGTTCATTTCAGGCAAGCCGTACACCGCCTCTGTGTGTAGCTCTTTGTGTTCCCACGCCTTTTTGTAATACTCGACATACGTTTCCTCATCTTCGCCAAAGCGGAAATCTGCGCTCAAGTCGATAAACTTTTTGCCATGCTCCACGCAATAAAGCGCATACGGCTCTGCAAGTCCGTTCGGTAAAGCGGCAAAGACAACATCAGAGTTTTCAAGAACTTTGTCTGCATTGATTAAAAGCCCGTCTGTCTTCTCTCCAAGCTGTCCGATGAGATTAGGATATACTTCAGTGATATTCTTTCCCTCAAAGCTCACCGAGCTCAAAAACAGCTTTTCCACTCCGCTATGGCGAAGCAAAATCCGCACTAATTCCACACCTGCATAACCAGTTGCACCAATGATACCTGCTTTAACAGTCATTTCTTCCTCCAGTACTGTATTTTTATCGCTTAAAATGATACACTAGAGCTATGAAACATTCAAGATTTACTTGTGCTGCATTGCTTGCAGTATCACTATTTTTTTCATCGTGTCTTACCGTAGACAGCGTTCCGCAGGAAATGACTGCGCCAGAACTTTTGAGGGAAGCACAGAATTCGTATGATAAAGGCTCGTCAAGAAAGGCTTTAGTGTATTATCAGGCATTAGCTGAACGCTACGGCTCTGACGCTACGATGTACGTTACCGCCCGCTACGAAACGGCTCACATCTACATCAAAAAGCACAAATGGGCAAAAGCAGAACCTATTTTGCAAGAAGTCATCGAAATCTATCGCAATATGCCAGCAGGCACAATCAGCGGCTCATTCTTGAAGATGGCAGAAAGCGACCTTGAAAAAATCCCTGCCCACAAACAGCAATCCGATTCTCAATAACTTTAAAAAAGCCAGTAACTTCTTTGATAAAGCTACTGGCTTTGAACAATGGGGTGGCATTACTTCCCCCTTGTTTTAACATCGTCTTTCCGCTTGGGTATAGCGGTTATTAAACACTATCTTACAGAGATTCCTAAACTTTTCATTTCAGAATCGTCCCATCTTCCTCGGTCGCTCTTGCGGTCTGGAACGATAATCGCATCTATCGTTATATTCTTCTTTTCCGCCAACGCCTTCACTTCATTCTTATTGTACTTCTTGTTTCCTCTCG
>CALDID010000098.1 GCA_937901865.1 uncultured Treponema sp. | reverse complement strand
GGCAATCTATTGCAATATAGGCAAAAAGATTATCGGGTCGAGCCCGATAATGACAGCTTAATTCTGCGTAAAAAACGGCTCAAGCCCGATAATGACAATTATCGAACAGGTCTAATAAACGCGCTTCTTTGTATTCTGATACTATCCTAGAAAATATCTCGATTGTATGAAAGTGAATAATCTGTATAATTAAAGATATGATAAGCGAAAGCGAAAAAGCAAAGAATGCAAGAGAGTTTGCAGCGTTTTGGAAAGATAGGGGCGATGAAAAGCAAGATACTCAGATGTTTTGGGTGATGTTGCTCAGAAATATTTTAGATGTCTATGCGCCAGAGCGAACGATTGACTTTGAAAAAAGGGTATCGATTGAAAACACGAAATATATTAACGCATATTTAGCAGATACGAAGATTGCTATTGAGCAGAAAAGTTCTTGTGTCAATTTGGACAAAAAGGAAGTGCAAAGCGATGGCGCAGAATTAACGCCGTTTGAGCAAGCAAAGCGATATAATGATAATCTTGTCTACTCTGAAAAATGCAGATGGATTATTGTTTGCAATTTCAAAGAGTTTCGCATTTATGATATGAATTGTGAAACACCTGAAAGCAATTTTTCAATTTTGTACTTATCTGATTTTGAAAAAGAATACTATCGTTTGCAATTTTTGATTGACGAGAAAAACGAGGCTATTCGCCGAGAAGAAGAGATTTCTATTCAAGCGGGAAAAATTGTCAGAAAGCTCTATGAAGCTCTTTTGCCTCTGTATCGAAAACGAGATGCAAAAGAATTGCGTTCTATAAATATCTTGTGTGTTCGTCTTGTGTTTTGCTTTTATGCAGAAAAATCGGGGCTGTTTGCAACGCATACTACTATAGAAGATTATATAAAATCGTATACGAGAGCGACTCTTGTTCTCGCTCTTCTCAATTTGTTTAAGGCTCTTGACACTCCGATAAGCGAGCGCAATGAATACGATGAAACCGTAAAAGATTTTCCGTATGTAGACGGCGGACTTTTCAAGGACGAAGACATTATCGTACCGTCTTTTAATCAGAAAGTCGTAGACATTTTGCTAAACGATTTTTCGAGCATTGATTGGAGCGAAATATCTCCGACGATTTTCGGGGCATTGTTTGAATCAACTCTTAATCCTGAAACGCGCAAAACGAGCGGTATGCACTATACGGCAATAGAGAATATTCATAAAGTCATCGACCCTCTGTTTTTTTCGGAGTTAGAAGCGGAGTTTAACGAGATTGTAGAGAATAATTCTGTTGTAAATCGTGATAAACAGCTGTTTGCGTTTCAAAAGAAACTCGGTGCGCTAAAGTTTTTAGACCCTGCGTGTGGTTCTGGAAACTTTTTGACAGAAACGTATCTTTCTCTTCGTCGGCTTGAAAATGAGTGCATAAAATTGCGCTTGGGGAAACAAAAATCTGCGCTTGATGTGTTGGGTGCTGATTTTGAAGTGCAAGTAAAAATTGAAAATTTCTATGGCATTGAGATAAACGATTTTGCGGTTACTGTTGCGAAAACGGCGATGTGGATTGCTGAATGTCAGATGATGAAGGAAACTTCGCGCATTTTAGACAAAGAGCTTACGTTTTTCCCTTTAACTACGGCAGCAAATATAGTTGAGAATAATGCGCTTCGCCTTGATTGGCAGACACTAGAGCCGATTGACGAAAGTGCTGTTGTTGACGGGCTGTTTGAAGGATTTATGACCGAGCTGGACGGCTCAAAGATTGCGTATAATTACATTATGGGCAATCCGCCTTTTATTGGGGCAAGCACGATGAGCCAGACGCAGAAAAAAGATGCGGTTACGCTTTTCGGCAAAGGGCATCTGGTAAACAGCATTGATTATGTGGGCGCGTGGTATTATAAGGCAGCTGAATTGATAAAAGACACAAATATAAAGTGCGCATTTGTGTCTACAAACTCCATTACGCAAGGCGAGCAAGTCTTTCCGCTGTGGAATGTGCTTTTGGAAAAAGGTATACATCTTGATTTTGCCTATCGCACATTTAAATGGGAAAACGAAAACAATGATAGAAAGCTCATGGCTCACGTTCATTGTGTGGTGATAGGTTTTTCAAGCGGCGAAAATGGCAATGCGAAAAAGGCTATCTATAATGAAGATGGCTCTGTCGAATATGCACAAAATATAAGCCCGTATCTGCTCGATATGCCGAACATTTTAGTAGAAAGCCGCTCAAAGCCGTTCTTTGACGTGCCTGCGATGACAAAAGGAAATCAGCCGACTGATGACGGCAACTTAATCTTTTCAGAAGATGAGTATAAAGCCTTTGTCGCAGCGTATCCAAATCTAGCCTATTTGCTTCATCGCTATATCGGAGCAAAAGACTTTTTGAACAATAATAAAGTACGCTATTGCCTGTGGCTAAAAGATGTGTCTCCGACTGTGTTTGCGCGCAATAAAGAGATAATGCGCAGATTAGACGCGGTAAAGGCGTTTAGAGAAAAAAGTTCGGCAGAACCGACGAGAAAATATGCTTTAACTCCATGGAAATTCTTTTCTTCTCCTCAACAGAACACGAATTATATACTTATTCCTCGTGTGTCTTCTGAGCGCAGAAAATATATTCCCATTTCTATTATGCCTTCTGATTACATTGCTGCGGATTCTTGTTCTATAATTCTTGATGATTCGCTTTATCTTTTTGGCGTATTAACTTCATCTGTTCACATGGCGTGGATGAGAGTTATTGGCGGAAGGCTTGAAATGAGTTATCGCTATTCTGGCGCAATAGTGTACAATACATTTCCGTGGTGCACTGCGAATGAAAAGCAGAAAGCGAAAATCGAAAAGACGGCGCAAAACATTCTCGACGTACGGGCAAAGTATTCGATGATGACGTTAGCAGAGCTGTACGGAGAGCACATGTATTTGTATACCGACCTTGTAAAAGCGCACGAAGAAAACGATAGGGCGGTAAAAGAGGCTTACGGCTTTGACTCAAAGATGAGCGAAGAAAAAATGGTGGTGGAGCTTTTAAAAATGTATGCGACTCTTTTGTGAATTCGCTCAAGTTGCTCACCTTGTATAAGAAGAGTTGATGTTAAGGGAGGCGCGGTATTTTGCCACAGTGCGCCGTGCGATTTTTATTCCGCGCTCGCCTAGTATATCTGCAATCTTTTGGTCAGACAACGGCTTTTTGTCCTCTGCGTGTTCTTTTAAGATGTTGGCGATTTCGACCTTTATTCCCTCTTGCGAGTTTGTAGAGTTCTCGCCCCCGACGGCATTCGTGAAAAAGTAGCCGAGCTCAAAAAGCCCCCATTCGCATTGCAGATATTTTTTCGCTGCCATTCGGCTAATCGTCGCTTCGTGCACTCCGATAATCTCGGCGATGTTCTTTTGCGTAAGAGGTGCTAAATAGCGCGGACCTTTGTCGAAAAACGCCCGCTGCGCCTTTACGATTTCGCCTACTGCGCTCAAAAGCGTGCTTTCTCTAAAGGCGATTTCGTTCAAAAAGGCTTTTGCTTCTTTTATCGTGTTCTTTGCAAACTTTCCGTCTGGAGCTACTGCGAAATCGTTTGTAATCGCAACTTCGGGAAGCAGTCCTTTTGACAGCTCTATTTTATAATATTCCTCGCCCTCGTCGCTTATCGCTTTTTCTACTTTTACATCAGGTTCGATATATGCCGACGGGCTTGAAGAGAATTGAGAGGCAGGATTTGGGTCAAGCGTCTTGATATACGAAATCGCGTCGTCAATGTCTTTTTCTGTGTATAGCTCGGTTTGCGCTAATATCGCTTCTTGTTCGGGGGAAAGTCCGAAGAGCTTTTTGATGTTATCTCTATAGAAAGAAATCTTTTTTAATATCTTTGCGCTCTGCGGCGGATTGAGCATATCGGCGTGCCCGTCGAGGAGAAAAGAGAGCGCGTGATTATATCCTCCCTTGATTTTCGCTTGCACCAAAAGGCTTTCCCATACATCTTTTACGGCGCATCCGATAGGCTCTAAGTTCTGCACTATCGAAAGGCATTTGTCTAATAGTTTTTGCCCCTCTTCGCTTGCAAAGTCTTTTGACAGGGAAGATGGGGAGAGAATGTGATGCCCCTTTGAATCTAAGTTCCCGATGATAAGCATGCAGTATTCTCTTGTCTTTTCGTCGGGGAAGTCGAGCAAATTGAGTTCGCTTAAAAAATGGTCTTGCAGCGTTTCTCTCTCGTCTGCCACGCTTTCGATGATAGCTTGAAACTTGTCGCTTGCCTCGGCGGAGCGTGAAGAGGTCGTGCTGTAATGCTCGTAATCGCTAAAGCTGTCGGCTTTGTGCTCGCTTTGTATCTCTTCTTTTGCCTGCGTGTCGTTCACGATTTCAAGAGCTGGATTCCGCTCGGCTTCGCTGTAAATCTTTTCGCGTAGCTCATCGCTGCCGAGTGATAAAATCTCTAATGACTGTATTTGCCTTTGGCTCATCACTTGCACTTGCGAGAGCCGCTGCTCTTGTTTTATACCAAATCCAAAATCTGTCATAAAAACATAATAGCATAAAATTGCAATTATTTGTATAGTTATCGTATGAAAAGAGCAAATGAATACGGAATTTCAATTCCCTACATTTTGTTGCCTAAGAATATCGATGTGGCGACTTGGAGCGTAATCGCCTGCGACCAATATACGCAGGACGAGTCTTATTGGCAAAAAGCGGCTGAAAGGGCGAACGCAAAGCCGTCTACACTGCATCTGATTTTGCCTGAGGTGTATTTATCGAAGAGCGATAAAAATGCGCGTATCGAAAAAATCAATGAAACAATGAAAGAATATCTTGCAAGCGGCGTGTTTGCACAGGCTGAAAGAGAGTGTGTGTATGTGGAGCGCACGATAAGTTCAAGCGGCAAGGTGCGAAAGGGGCTTGTCGTCGCGATTGACCTTGAAGCGTACGATTGGAAAGAGGGGACGAAGGCAAAGATTAGAGCGACGGAAGCGACGATAAAAGAGAGAATCCCGCCGAGAAAGGCTATTCGCGAAAATGCCGAACTCGAAACGCCTCATATTATGCTGTTGGTCAACGACAAAAGCCGCGCGTTAGTTGAGAAAACGGGGGAAGCGGCGAAAGCAGAAAGCGGCGCAAAACTCTATGACGGCGATTTAATGCTTTCTGGCGGACACATCACGGGATACGCGGTGAAGAGCGAAAAGGCGATGAATGCGCTGTTTGACGGCTTGGAAGAGGTGAAAAGAGAGAATACGGCGAAAGACGGCGATGTATTTATGTTTGCAGTAGGCGACGGCAATCATTCGCTTGCAACCGCAAAAGCCGTGTGGGACGATTACAAGGCGAAGACGGGCGAGAGCGACGGAGAGAAGCGATATGCGCTTGTTGAAATCGTGAATATCTACGATGAAGCACTTGAGTTCAAGCCGATTCATCGCGCGCTGTTCAACGTTGATGCAGAGGAGTGTATAAAATACCTTGTTTCTGCTCTAAATGGTCGCTTGGAAGAAGTGGAATCAGAAGATTCTTTCAAGGAATATATATATTCTAGCAAGGAATGTGAACATTCTGAGTCTGAAGGGGCTGTTTTCTGCTTTGCGTATAATGATTCTGCGCAAAAAATGAGATATTTTGTCTTGAAAACAGCAATAAATGACCTCGCCGTAAGTCATTTACAGCCCGTCCTTGATGCGTTCATCAAAGAAAAGAATGAAAAATGCGCAGAATCTGGCAAAGTTGAGATAGATTATATTCACGGCGAAGAGGAATTGCTCAAACTTTCTCATACAAATCGCACGCTGTGTATCTTTTTACCGCCTATCGAGAAAGAAAATTTCTTCGATACTATAAATAAGCGCGGCTCGCTTCCGAGAAAGAGTTTTTCTATGGGCGAAGCTGATGAAAAACGCTTTTATCTTGAGTGTCGTTGCTTGAGATAAATCACGATATGCGGTATAAATATGTCTATGGCAGATGAACTTATTTTAGATAATCAACTTTGTTTCGCTCTTTATGTATGCTCAAAGGAAATTATAAGAAAATACAAACCGTATCTTGACCCCTTGGGGCTTACCTATACGAGCTATATTGCAATGATGGCTTTGTGGGAAAAAGATGGCGTGTTGGTAAAAGATTTAGGTTCGCGGCTTTTTTTAGACAGCGGCACTTTGACTCCTCTTTTGAAGAAGATGGAAAAAGACGGCTTTATCTGTCGCACTCACAGCACAGACGATGAACGCTCTATCATCATCACTCTTACGCAAAAAGGCAGAGAACTCAAAGAAAAGTGCCGAGATATACCGAAAAATGTTGCGTGTTGTGCGAAATTGTCAAAAGAAAACGCCGATGTAATACGAACTTATTTGCATTCTATTATGAAGTGCATAAAATAGTTTTTTCATAGATGAGGTTTGTTATATGAAATTAACATGTGGTATCGTAGGTCTTCCGAATGTGGGAAAGTCAACTATATTCAGCGCGCTCACCAAAGCTCCCGCGGCGGCAGAGAATTATCCATTCTGCACGATTGACCCGAATGTGGGCGTGGTCGATTTGCCAGATGAACGCTTGGATTTTATGTGTTCGGTGTTTCAGCCAAAGAAGAAAGTGCCTGCTTCGGTGGATTTTGTGGACATTGCGGGGCTTATCAAAGGCGCATCGAACGGCGAGGGCTTGGGAAACAAGTTTTTGGCGAATATCCGAGAAACGACGGTTATCGCTCACGTTGTGCGCTGCTTCGACGACCCCGATATTCAGCACGTCCGCGACGACGCAAAGACCGACGCACCGATTGACCCTGAGAGCGATATTTTGACGATTGATTACGAGCTTGCGCAGGCTGACCTCGACACGATTAACAAACGGCAGGAAAAAGTAGTCAAGGCGATTCGTGCGCTCGGCGGCGAAGAGAAAAAGAAGTGGGCTTCGTATTTGACTGCGGTGGAGAAAATCAAGCCGCTTTTGCAAGAAGGAAAGTGTGCGCGCCTTGCTGATTTGAGCGCGGAGGAAACGGCGGCGCTGTACGACTTGCAGCTGTTGACGATGAAACCTCAGTTGTATGTGTGCAACATCGATGAGGATTCTATTGCAAGCGGCACGAACAAATATGTCGAAGTCGTCAAGAAATTGGCAGAGGCGGCAAAGAGCGAAGTCGTGGTGATTTGCGGCAAGTTTGAGGCGGATTTATCTGAAATCACTGAGGACGCTGACCGAAAAGAATTTATGGACAGCGTGGGCTTGAAAGAAAGCGGCTTGTCTGTGCTGGCAAGAACGGCGTATCATTTGATGGGGCTTCGCACCTTTTTCACGGGCGGTCCTGATGAGTGCCGTGCGTGGACAATCCACAACGGAGACACCGCACCGAAAGCCGCAGGCGTTATTCACACGGACTTTGAAAAGGGATTTATCAAGGCGGAAGTGTACAGCGTGGACGATTTGCGCGAACTCAAGACAGAGGCGGCAATCAAGGCGGCTGGAAAATACAGACAGGAAGGAAAAGAATACGTTGTGCAAGACGGCGATGTGATTTTCTTCAAGTTCAACGTTACAAAATAACAGGCATAGTCTGATTTGAAAGGCACAGTCTGATTTGAAAGGCATAGCCTGATTTGAACGAGAATCTATAAGGGCAGGACGAAGAAATGTTCTGTCCTTTGCGTATAGGGGATATGAACAAAAAAATTATTGCTACAATGCTTTTAGCTCTGCTGTTGCTTGATACGGTGGGGGCAAAGAGCAAAAAAGACAAAAACGAAGAAACTCAAAAGCAGCTTTTAGAGCTGATGAATGACGATTCTTTAACAGAGAAAAGTCATTATGCGGTAATGAAAAAGATTGCAGGAAACTTGAGAGCGAAAAAAGATTATCAAACGCTTATCGTTTTTTTAACCGATTATGTAGAGAGAAATCCTGACGATATGTATAACGCATATTGGCTTTTGATGGCGGCGTATACATATTTGGAAGACGGTGCGGAAAAGATGGCAGAGTATTATTTTGACCGCATTGTGAAGAACTATAATGATTTAATGATAAAAGACGACACGGGAAAAGAGCAGAGCGTGCATTTTCTTTGTCTGCAGCATTTGATTCAGATTTCTAAAACGCCACGAAATAGAATTCTGTATTTTAATGCGCTCATAAATCGTTTTCCGTCAGATGTAAATATCACGGAGTTGTATTCTCGATTGGGCAAAGAGTATGAAAAAGAGGGAGATTTTGAGCAAGCTCTCAAAGCATATCAGCTTTTTTTGAGCCAAGACGATGCGTCTACTATTCGCATTGCTGGCGACCCTGACGCATATTCGTATGCAAAGCAGCTTATTGATTTTAGCAACTCAAAAAAAGATTGGACGTTTGATACGCTTGAAGCATTAGAAAGCGCAGTGAAAAAGGCTCTTTCGACGTATAATCCGAAAATGCTTGATAACTATAAGTCAAAAGTTAATTTTTTTGCTATGTCGTGGAAGCAAGACGAAAACTCTGCTAATGCAATGGAAAACTTTTCTATGCGCAGCTTTATGCACGGAAACCGTATTCATTTTAGCGATGAACTCGATTCGTCTTCTACTCCAAACGAAGCATATCTTCGCACTTGGGGCTGGAGCGTATATATAAATGTGTGGTATTTGTACTTTAGAAAAGTGAATTTCCCTGCTGACCCTGAAATACACGGTAGATGGGAATGGGCTGGAATATATTTTGGAGAAAAGCTGTGAAGAAGCCAAAGGCTTTTTTTGAGTCAAAGACTCTTATTAAAACATTTGTCGTCGTAATCTCTTTTGTCTTTTGCACTTCTATCATTGCGGAAGATATTGTGGAAGAAAATAGTTCAATAGAGCCTCCTTTGCAATTTGAAGAAGACGGTATTATTTGGAGCAAGGTGGCTGAGGAGGATATTTTTCCGCGAGAAGAGAAATTTCGTCCTGCATATAAGCCGCTTGCGATAGAGGGGGCAGATAAGAGCGCAGTCGAAAAGTATCGCCGAAAGTATATGAAAGGCAAAGCGAAAGAGTGGCTGATACAGGTTGTTTCTGCGGGGAATATGTATCGGCCGTATATACAAATGCAGCTAAAAGCGCGCGGTATGCCTGAATGTTTGGAGTATTTACCGATTGTAGAATCGAGCTTTACACCGACAGCGAAATCAAGAAGCGGGGCTTTGGGGCTTTGGCAGTTTATGGAAAACTCAATGCACCCATATCTAAAGAAGACGGATTTTGTAGATGAGCGGCTTGACCCGTGGAAAAGCACAGATGCTGCTGTGGCGAAGTTGCAGGAAAATTACAGGCAATTCGGTGATTGGGCGATTGCATTGGCGGCGTATAACTGCGGGGCGGGGGCTATGTCGAGACTCTTAAAGGCGCATCCTGGTATGGACTTTTGGGAGCTGTCTGAAAAGAAATTGCTGAAAAGCGAATCTGCGGAATATGTGCCGAAACTCATTGCCTTTAGCGACTTAATCCAAAACGCAGAATACTATGGTTTGGATATTCCTGTGCCTCCTGCTTTTGAAGATGAACCGTATATTTATATAAAAATACCTGGCGCAATTTCACTTTTGCAGCTTTCTCTTGCAGCAGAAATAGAGCTTACCGATTTAACGCGGTATAATACAGCACTCACAAGGGGAATCACTCCGCCTGGGTATAATTTGCGAGTGCCTGCAGGAAGTGAAGAGCTTATCTCAAACGCGCTTGAAAGAATAAAGAACCACGAATTTTCTAATGCGCATGTGGTGGCAAAGGGGGAAACACTTTGGGGAATATCGAGAGCGTATGGAATCTCGGTGGCGGATTTGTGTGAAGCAAACGGCATTAAGGAAAATACTATTTTGTCTATCGGTAAGACGCTTTATGTGCCGATATTGAAATAGAGAAGGCACAGCCTCTTTTGTATGGGCACAGCCTCTTTTTGTATGGCATAGCTTCTTTTATGTGGCACAGCCTTTTTGTAAGGGGATTTATAGATGAAATCGATAAAAATATACGCTATCTTTGCAGTTGCTTTTTTAATTTTTACACAAACAGCATTGATGTCTGAAGTGGTTACAAAAGAAGAAGCTACAATGCGTTCTACAAGTTCTGTAGACTGGACAAAAACACTGTTTTCATCAAAAATCTCTCTTGATATTCAAAAAGCAAATATTCAGCTTCCTTCTGGAAAAATCGCAGCTACCAAGCGCATAGAAATGCAGCTGCCAGAGCTTATAAAAGACCCTCTTTTGACGTTGAATGTGGATTCATCGGTAAAGCTCGGCGATATGATAATTCATCAGAATATGACGTTTGAGCAGCTGACGCATATCATTGATAAGAGCCGTCGCAGTCCTGGCGTGCTTTCGACAACATCAAACGAAATGCTTGTTACCAATACGATAAGTCTTACAGAGATTGGTTCTCTTATGGTAAAGCATAATGTGCCGTATCGTGCGCAAACTCCGATTGAAACTATATCTTCTCGCTCTTATACAGGAATTATTATTGATGCGCGCTCAATGCTCCCTGTTCACGGAGAATACACCGTTGAGAATGTAGAGCCGTGCTTTTTCCCGAAAATCTGGAATGAGCAAATGGATTTGATGTATGAGCGCAATATGGTCAATCGTGTAATTGCAAGTGAGCAGGGAATAGTTCACTATGATACTGATGAAAATAGTGAAGAGAGTTTTCGCCGCGTTGGTCGAGACCCGCTGCGCATTACTGCAATAGAAGTGTATGGCGCAAACAGAACAGACCCTGTTATCTCGTATGATGATTATCTTCGCATTATGACTGTGCCGAAAAACAGAGAGCTTTTGCGAGATGGCAAGGTCGTTATTCTCTTGAACAAAGAAATGTTAGTGCATACGGTTGGCGCACCCGATAAAAGCGGCAGCTATTATGCTGTGTATGATAAGCTAAAAGAATTTGTTTATGAAGACAAAACAACTGAGTTTTTGCATATTGATGATGTTCCGACTGGTATTCAGATTACGATAAACGATTTGAAGTTTGAAGCAGATTCTTCAAAGCTTTTGTCTGGCGAAACACCTCGCATAAAAGCCCTTGCAGAACAGCTCAAAGAAGCTACTCGCGATAATGGCTTTACGATTTTGATTGAGGGGCATACTGCTGATGTGGGAAAGCCTGTGGGGCAGATGAACCTTTCTATAGAGAGAGCGAATGCGATTGTAGAAGCTCTTGTAGAACAAGGCGTAAAGAGAGAAATCCTTTCTATGCGTGGTTTTGGCGGTACAGTGCCTGTAGGAGATAATAACACTGCAGAGGGAAGAGCTTTGAACCGTCGTGTTGAAATCAAAGTTATGCCGAGCAATACGACTGTGCAATACGCGAAATAACGAAAACTTTTGGAGAAAATTTTGGAGAAATTTTGGAGAAAAAAGTGTTTCCGTTGTTTTCAAAATCGAAAAAGACAATTTATACAGCAGCAATTATTGGTTGCGGAAGAATTGGCTATAGCTTAGGACAAGACAAAAAAAGAGAGCAGCCAGCTTCTCATACAGCCGCATTAGCCGAGAATCCGCAGATAAAGCTCATTGCAGGCTGTGATAGCGATTTAAGCAGGGCGGAAGAATGGCATAGTGCAAACTATCCGCTTCCTGCGTATATGAACACTGCAAATCTATTTGCTCGGCACAAACCCGATATTGTAACAGTAGCTGTAAATGAAGATAACCATTTAAAAGTGGCATTAGAAGCAATAAATGCTCGTCCGAAACTGCTTATTTTGGAAAAGCCTGTTGCATTGAATGTAAAAGACGCTCTGAAAATAAAGATGATGAGCGAAAAAGAGAATGTGCCTATTTTGGTAAATCACGAGCGGCGTTTTGCGGAAGATTACGCTTTAGCGCGTTTGTATATGAAAAAAATCGGAGAGATACAAAGTATTCACGCTCTTTTATCCTCTTCGCTCAAAGTGTATGACAAAAAAGAAGAGAACACAGGTGAATACAGTCTTATACACGACGGAACTCATCTTGTGGATATTGTGATGTATCTTTTAGAAGAGCTTGAGGGGCAAAAAGCGCAAACATCGCATGTAACAGGTCTTTTAAGCCGTGCGCAAAATACACTGCATAAGCCTATTTTGCATGACCCGATTGTTACAGGCATATACCGAGATGAAAAGGATTGTGTTCGTAATCTTACAGCCTTGTATCAAGTATCCTCATGCCCTCTAGTTTCGATTTCTTTGAGCGGCAGAAGCAAATATTTTGGTTTCGACATCGATATTCGCGGCACAGAGGGGCGAATATGTATTGGAAACGGCTATTTGACGATTTATAAAAATGCCGAATCTACTTTATACACAGGCTTTAAATCGCTCACCCCTGATGCGTCTGTAAAAACACCTGATAAAACACTGTATTTTTCAAATATGGTTCAAAATGCAGTTGATTTTTTAGACGGCAAGTCTGAATTGAAATCGACGTTGCAAAACGGTATTGACGCTTTGAGAGTTCTTGAAGAGATAAAATCATTTTGCTAAATCACCTCGATACTTGTTGCGAATTCAATCGTTAGAGTAGCGATTAGTTGCTCTATACTGCACACCTACTTAGAGTTTTTAGGGAAAACTCCAAAATCTATAAAATCTAAATAGATTTTCGCCCATCAAATACAAAAACAGAAAACTCTAAATAGATTTTTTAGAAAAAACTCCAAAATCTCTAAAATCTAAATAGATTTTTGCCCGCTAAATGCAAAAAACGAGAAAATCTAAATAGAGTTTCAAAGAAAATGTTTCAGCGCAAAAAACTCTATTTAGATTTTGTAAGCTGTCCGATTTTTCTGATAGAAAGTAGTAGACCTGTTCGATAATTGTCATTATCTCACCTCGACCCGTTTTTTACGCAGAATTAAGCTGTCATTATCGGGCTCGACCCGATAATCTGAGGCACAGCCTCTTTCTCAAAACGCCTATATTGCAATAGATTGCCGCATCGAGTACGGCAATGACATAAAGCCTAGTACGGCAATGACATAAAGCCTAGTACGGCAATGACATACTGTTTCCGAACAGGTCTAGTGTTACGAAACGGTTAAAAACGCAAAATCTAAATAAAAATAATGAAAAAAATGAAGTTGCAGAAATCGATATCTGGATTGATAATAGAAAAATGAGGTTGACGTATGTTTGATTACGAAAAAGCACTTGCGAAAATAGATAGCACTATTGCAAATGGAAAGTTTAAGGACTCGTGGGAAAGTTTGAGCGAATGGAAAGTGCCGCAGTGGTTTTCTCAAAAGCGGCTTGGCATTTTTACGCATTGGGGGCTGTATTCTGTGCCAGCTGCTTTTAACGAGTGGTATTCGCGCAATATGTATGTTAAAGGAAGCAATGAGTATTTGCATCACATAAAGACGTTTGGTCCTCATAAAGAGTTCGGCTACAAGGATTTTATTCCGCTTTTCACGGCTGAAAAGTTTAATGCTGATGAATGGATTGCGCTTTTCAAAGAGGCAGGAGCTGGCTATATTTGCCCTGTTGCAGAACATCACGACGGATTTCAGATGTATGAAAGCGAGATTTCAGAGTGGAACGCTGCGCAAAAAGGTGCAAAACGGGATTTCATTGCAGAATTAAAAGCTGCGGCGGAAAAACAGGGGCTTATCTTTTGTACCTCTAGCCACAGAGCAGAACATTGGTGGTTTATGGGAGACGGAAAGCTGTTTGATTCAGATATAAAAGAGCCGTTGCAAAGGGGCGATTTTTATTGGCCAGCTATGCCGCAGCCTGATTTTTCAGACCTGTATTCAAAGCCGTATCCGTCAAAAGAGTATCTTGAAGATTGGCTTTGCCGCACTGCCGAAATCGTAGACAAATATGAGCCAGCCTTTTTGTATTTTGATTGGTGGATTCAGCACGAAGCATTTAAGCCATATCTTAAAAAGCTCATCGCGTACTATTACAGCAAAATGGCGGAAAAAGGAAAAACGGGGGCTGTGTGTTATAAGCACGACGCTTTGGCTTTTGGCACGGGAATTGTTGATGTGGAGCGCGGCGGCTTTAGCGAGGCGAAACCGTACCCGTGGCAAACAGATACGGCTGTTGCGCGCAATTCTTGGTGCTATACGGATTCACTGGATTACAAATCAAGCAGAGAAATCATTTCGACGCTCATCGATGTTGTGAGCAAAAACGGCAATTTGCTTTTGAATATTGGTCCAAAGGCAGACGGCTCTATTGCGGACGGGGATAAGAAGATTCTGAGAGATTTAGGGGCATGGATGAAAGTCAACAGAGAGGCGATAGACAATAGCCGCTGTTGGCGTTTTTCTAAAGAAGGGGAAAGCCTAGATGTTGAAGGGCAATTTCAAGACCAATGCGAAAAGCAATATACTGCAACAGACTTCCGTTTTACTGCCGCCCATGGTGCAATTTATGCCTTTGCAATGAATTATACAGGCGATGTGTGTATTAAGTCTTTAGCATTGAGTAAAGACCAGAATAAACCGTCGTTTCACGGTATCATCAGCGATGTAAAGATTTTGGGGTTTGATGAGAAAATAGAGTATACGGTTGATGAAGAGGGGCTGAAGTTTTCGACAAAAACGGTCAAAAGCGATTTCCCTGTTGTGATAAAGATAGAGCTGGCATAAGCAGCGAAGTTTTACACCATCGGCAAGAAGCTCAAAGCCGCAGGTTTTTGCCAGCCAGATGCGGCTTTGAGAGAACTTTTGAATAAGCTATAGGTGAAATACTTTTGCGAAAATCTTTTTGCGCAAAAGCTCGATGAGAGAGCAGACCGCGAACACAGCGACAATCGATAAAACGGCATACAGCGGAAAATAGACGGACTGATACTGCATATCGGAAACGTGAAGCAATTTATTCCAAATGAATTGGCGACCGACGGCAGAATCGTGAATGAGATATATGCCGAATGTGCTTGACGCGACGGCATTGATAAACCGATTATAGCCGATTTTGAGCGATTTACAGAACAAAAATATAAAAACGACTGCAAACGGTCGTATTACCGCTGAAAATCCGTTGCAAAACACTTTGACGAGCATTTCTTTTACATTGTCGCTTTTGAGAATAGCCGCGCTTTTTATGTCAAGCAAAGAGAGCGCAAGCCACACGCAGATAAACAAAAACAGCGCAAGATATGTGTTCATTGAAACATCTTTTCGCTTGAGATACGCGCCGAGAATGTAGAAAAAACAGGCTTGCTGTAACTTTGAGTAGCCAAAGCTGAAAATTCCTGCGGCGTACCAGAAAATCCAAAGAACTGCAATCACGGCGAGCTGTTTTTGCAGGCTTAATTTTTCGATAAAGCTGTTTAGAACGGGGATAAACAAAAAAAGCACGACATACGTTTGAATGAACCACCAGCCGCCCGACGTTATCGGAATTACGGCGTTGATAAAAAACATCATCTGCGAAATCGCTTTCAATTCAGGAAAAGAATAGATGTGTGCAAAACGAATAACAGCCCACGCGATGAGCAGCGCAACGGCGTAAAAGTACACTTGAGCGATGAGTTTGATGAGCCGCTGCACTTTGTACGGTTTGCCGAACATAAAATAGCCCGTCAACAGAAAGAAAATGCCGTTTCCGATTGTTCCGCCAGGCATCAGAAATGATGTAAGTATTCGATTGAACAAAATCCCGTCAAGCCACTGAGCAGACAACTCTAATGTCAAAGTGTGCCGCACGCCGTGAACAGCGTAATGACTTGCAACAATCATAAACATCGCGATAATGCGCAGAAGCTCAAAGTTAGAGTCGCGCTCTTTCTTTTCAATAGCAACGTTTTGCATAGAAACCTCTTATTAAAACCAACGTTTAAATGAGGCATTTTTTTAGTGGGTGAACATTGAAAACGGTTCTTTTATGCGCTAGAATTAGTGTATACACTTTGTATGAAGTGGCAACTTTTAACGTTGGTTTTGATTAGTCATATAGAAAAATAGCTTTTTGCAGAAATAAAAAACAGTACTGCAAAGTTTTTTCATTCACAGTACTGCATAGAAAATTGATACTAAAAATTTATTGATACAAGAAACAAGCAACTCTGTGGTCGGTCTTTCCCTCGCCTTTTTGCACGAACTGAGGCTGATTCATCTTGCAATGCTCGCTTCTTTTCGGACATCTGTCATAGAAATAGCAGCCAGGACGCTGTACATTCGGGCTTGGCACATCGCCTGTAAGAATAATGCGCTGTCGTTTCGCCTCAATTTCGGGGTCTGGCACAGGAGCAGCAGAGAGCAGAGCTTGCGTGTACGGGTGAAGCGGCTTTGAATACAAGTCTTTGCTATCACTGATTTCAACGATTTTTCCCAAATACATCACAGCCACTCGGTCAGATATATACTTAATAACAGCCAAATCGTGCGCAATAAACAAATACGCCAATCCAAACTCTTCTTGAACGTCCTTAAACAAATTGAGAATCTGCGCTTGAATCGACACATCAAGAGCACTCACAGGCTCATCTGCAAGAATAAGGCGAGGTCGCAAAGCAAGGGCGCGCGCAATACCGATACGCTGCCTCTGTCCGCCAGAGAACTCGTGAGGGAATCGATTTTTGAAGAAGTGCGACAAACCAACCTTTTCCATAAGATAATCGATTCTATCGCTCATCTCGCTGTCGCTCATCTGGATAATGCCAGCCTTGCGATAAATCTTCATCGGCTCTGCAATAATTTCAGCCGTCGTCATTCTTGGGTCAAGCGAGCCATACGGGTCTTGAAACACCATCTGCATATCTTTTCTTGCTTCAAGCAAATTGCGATTATTCATTTGAGTAAGCTCTTTGCCCTCAAAAATAACATTGCCAGAAGTCGGCTTGTATAGCTGAGAAACTGCGCGGATAACCGTAGACTTTCCGCAGCCAGACTCGCCTACCAAGCCCAATGTTTCGCCCTTTTTCACCTCGAACGACACACCGTCAACGGCGTAAGTATATTTTTTCTCGCCGCCAAAAAGCCCTGTTTTGCCAGCGAAGAAATGCATTCTCAAATCTTTGACTTCAAGCAGATTTTCTTTTTCGTCGAATGATTTTTCCATTATTCCGCCTCCTTATTTTCTGCATAAAGCCAACACGACGCACAATGACCGTTGCCGAATTGCTTGAGCGGCGGATACTTTTTCTTGCAAATATCTTTCGCTTTCTCACATCTCGGATAGAACGGACAGCACGGAGGCAAATCAATAACGTTCGGCGGCTGACCAGGAATAGAATACAGTCTGCCCTCAGTTTCCTTATCAAGACGAGGAACAGACTTAATAAGCCCCTGCGTATACGGGTGTTTTGGAGAAGCAAAGAGGTCTTTTGTCGCACCGTGCTCCACAACGCGCCCTGCATACATAACATTGATTGTGTCGCACATACCAGCTACAACGCCAAGCGAGTGCGTAATCATAATAACCGCAGTGCCGAGCTGCTTTGTGAGGTCGGTCATCAAGTCGATAATCTGCGCTTGAATCGTAACGTCAAGAGCACTCGTCGGCTCATCGGCAATGAGGATTTCAGGTTTGCACGATAATCCCATTGCAATCATTACTCTCTGCCTCATACCGCCAGAAAACTGGTGCGGATAGCAATCGATTCTCTCTTCTGCCGCGGGGATTCCTGCCATTTT
Source organism: uncultured Treponema sp. (assembly GCA_937901865.1). GTDB lineage: Bacteria > Spirochaetota > Spirochaetia > Treponematales > Treponemataceae > Treponema_D. The sequence continues at coordinate 95,732 of CALDID010000098.1, read as the reverse complement.
GAGCATCTCAATCGCTTTTGCCTTTGCGTCCTTTTTATTCAATCCTTGATGAAGCTGGATTGTTTCAATCATCTGCGTTGAAATGCGCAAAAACGGATTGAGAGAAGACATTGGGTCTTGGAAAATCATAGAAATGCGATTGCCACGGATAGAACGGAGCTTTTTTTGGCTCATTTTCAATAAATCCTCTCCGTGAAACAGCACCTCGCCATTTTCTATTTTTCCAGGAGGAGAGGGAATAAGGTTCATAATCGACAAGTTCGACACCGATTTTCCCGAACCAGACTCGCCGACAATGCCCAAGATTTCACCTTTGTGAAGGTCGAACGAAACGCCGTCTACAGATTTTACCGTACCAGCGTCAGTATAAAAATATGTTTTGAGGTCTTTCACCTGCAAAATAATTTCATCAGTCATTATGTTTCTCCAAAAGAGATTTGTTGAAAAAAGAGCTTCGCCTTTTAGACGCGCTTCTTGCTCTGTGGGTCAAATGCGTCGCGCACACCATCGCCTAAAAAGTTCATCGCAAAAAGAAACACCGTCATAAAGAAAGCAGGAACAATCAAAATCCACGGATACAGCTCCATTCCCTTCACGCCGTCAGAAACAAGGCTTCCCCACGAAGCAAGCGGCGCACTCACACCCAAGCCTAAGAACGAGAGGAAACTTTCGCTCATAATAAAGCTCGGAAGAGAAAGCGTTGCATAGGCAATAATGATACCCAAGCAGTTCGGCAATAAGTGCCGAATAATGATGTGCAAAGGACTTGCGCCCATAGACCTCGCCGCCTCAATGAACTCGCTGTTCTTCAAGCTGATAACCTGTCCGCGAACAACGCGCGCAATCGTCAGCCACGAAACAAGCGCAATCGCAATAAACAAAATCGCCACGCTCTTTCCCAAAATCGCCATCATAATGATAACCAAAAGCATATACGGCAATCCATAGAGAATATCAACAAAGCGCATTAACAGCGTATCGACCCAACCGCCGACAAAGCCCGCAACCGCACCGACAAGAACGCCGATGATAAGAGCCGTAACCGTGCCGACAATGCCGATAGTAATCGAAATGCGACCGCCGTAAATCGAGCGCGAAAGCATATCGCGACCGAGTGCGTCTGTGCCTAAAATATAGTGTCGCTGATGAATCGGATTTGTTTTCACCTCTTCTTTCAGCTCATCAATTTCTTTTTGTTCCGCCGCCGTGAGTGTTGTGCGGTTTTGCTTTTTCATCACTTTGTTAAGGTATGCAATTTTCTGCTCAACCATCACATCGCCTGCGCACTTAAACGACGGACGCAAATTGATATGGTCAATCACCTGCTCTTCATACGGGTGAAGCGGCAAAAGAGGCGCGACGAGAGAAACAAGAACATAAGCCAACACAACCCAAAGACTGCACAAAGCCATTTTGTTTTTCTTGAGCCGTTTCCAAGCCTCTGCGTGAAGCGATACAGCTTTCATTTCTTGATTAAATTCGTTTGTGCCGCTTGATTTCTTTGCACTAGATTTAAGTAGATTCATTCCCTTTGTCCTGTTATTTATATGAGATACGAGGGTCTAAGAACCCGTATAAAACGTCAACGATAAAGTTCATAACAACCAAAATAACCGAATACACAATAACTGTGCCTAAAATAAGCGTGTAATCGCGGTTAAGAGCTGATTTTACAAAGTAGTTGCCGATACCAGGAACTAAGAATATCTGCTCAATAACGACAGACCCCGTAACAATACCAGCAAAGGCAGGTCCTAAATACGTTACAATCGGCAAAAGAGCACCTTTTAACACATGCTTTACAAGAATAATAGCAGGGTGCAATCCCTTTGCTCTCGCTGTTCTGATATAATCGCTTCGCAAAACCTCAAGCACACTCGCACGAGTCAAGCGCGAAATAGAAGCGAAATAAGAAAGGCTTAATGTGCAAGCAGGCATAACCAGCGTAATCATACCTGCGCGCCCCGTAATCCAGCCAGAAGTCGGAAACCAATGCAATTTCATTGCAAACACTAAAACCGCCACAGGTCCTACGACGAATAGCGGAATGGAAATACCAAGAGAAGCGAATGACATCGCAGTATAATCAACCCAGCTGTTTTGCTTCACCGCCGAAGCCAAGCCCACGAGCGTTCCAAGCACAACAGCGATAATCAAAGCAGTTATACCCAAAATCATCGAGTTCGGCATACTCTGAGCGATAAGCTGATTAACGGTATAATCCTTGTTCTTGAATGACGGACCTAAATCACCATGCAGCACATCGACCATATAGCGAAGATACTGCTTTACCAGAGGCTCGTCCATGTGATACTTGTGCATCAAATTCGCCATAACCTCCGGAGTAACTTTTTTCTCGCTTGCAAAAGGTCCGCCTGGTGCAATACGGATAATAAAGAAACTGAATGTAACAATTAGAAACATTGTCGGGATAAGGCTCAAAAGACGCCGTATAATAAACTTTCCCATAAAACGATTCCTCTGCGCGCGTCAAAAGACATTTTTCGTCCTCGACGCTTTTTATAATTTTTGTATATCCTTTTAGGATTTTCTCCTAACCTTTTAGGATTTTCTCCTAAGCCTTTAGGATTTTCTCCTAACCTTTTAGGATTCTTTCCTAAAGATTTAGGAAGTCTTCCTAAACAGTAAGGAAACACTCCTTAGCTTTTAGGGAAAAATCCTTTTAAGTAAGGAGTGTATTTTTACATATAGACCTGTTCGGAAAGTATAGTTTTTTATGTAGCAAGGGGCTTAAGCCCCTTGTCAAAGCCATATTATTGAACAAGTCTATTATAAGACAAGGAGAAAACTCCCCCTGTCTTTTACAAATCAGCCTGTGGCTGTGGCTGTTACAAAAGCGTTTCTAACGCTTTGGCTTAATGCCGACCCACGGGTGCACATCGAGCGGATTCGTGTACCAACCGTCCCACTTGTCAAGGTCAATCATATTCTGTGAAACATAGTAGTAGAACGGAATAAGAGCCTGCTCTTCTGTCATCATCAACTCTTCTGCGTCGTGCAGCACCTGCATACGCTCTGCGCCAGCTGGCATTGTAGCCGCTTTCTTGATAAGCTCATCATATTTTGGATTGTTGTAGCGTCCGTCGTTATTGCCAGATGTTGAAAGGAGCAACTCAAGGAAGTTAGACGGGTCCATATAATCGCCTACCCAACCAGCGCGCGCAATCTCAAAGTTGTTGTGCTGCCTTTCTTCAAGGAACGTACCCCACTCCATATTTGAAAGCTCTACATCAATGCCGAGGTTCTTCTTCCATTCCTGCTGTACATACTCAGCAATCTTCTTGTGTCCCTCGTTTGTGTTGTAGATAACCGTCATCTTCGGGAATCCCGCGCCGTTCGGGTAACCTGCTTCAGCAAGCAATGCCTTTGCAGCCTCTACATCGTACGGATTGCCAGTAGCAGGAGTAAAGCCAGACATCGGAGGACAGAATGAAGTTGCAGGAATCTGACCGCCCTTTGTAACCTTGTCTACAAGCTCCTGTGTGTTGATTGATTTTGCAAGAGCCTTTCTCACGCGCACATCAGCAAGAATAGGATTGTTGAAGTTCAACTCGTAGTAATATGAAGAAATCTGAGGAGAAACGTGATAATCGTTTGTGAGCTTAATCTCGTCGAGCATTTCAAGCGGAACTGACGTATCCCAATCAAGCTCGCCGTTCTTGTACTTGTTGTAAGCAGTTGTTTCGTTCTCAATCGTCAAGAATGTAACTTTTGAGAGGAACACATTTGCTTTGTTCCAATATTTATCGTTCGGCACGACAGAAATGTGGTCTTGCGGAAGCCATTCAGAAAGAACGAACGGACCGTTTCCAACGAAATTGCCTGGCTTTGTCCAGTCATTGCCGAATTTTTCCATTGCGTGAAGCGGAAGCGGCGCGAATGAATAGTGAGCCATCATATCCACTGCATACGGAACAGGACCGACAAGCGTAACCTCGAAAGTTGTATCATCTACCGCGCGAAGACCGACCGTTTCTTTTCCAGCCTTTCCTGCGTTGTAAGCCTCTGCGCCCTTGATAACAGCCGCTGGCATATACGCATATTCTGCCGCAGTTTCAGGAGAGAGGTAATACAGCCAAGAATCAACGAATGTCTGTGCAGTAATCGGAGTGCCGTCACTCCACGTTGTGTTTCTGAGCTTAAAAGTAAGCACTGTGCCGTCTTCGCTCAAAGACCAGCTTTCTGCCACGCCCGGAACAGCCTCGTTTGTCTTTGCATCGTAGCTGACCAAGCCCTCAAACAACGCCATATACAAGCGATGCTCAGGAACGCCCTGAATCTTTGACGGGTCAAGAGATTGCGGCTCTGTGCCGTTGTTAAAGATGAACTCCGCCGCGCTTGAAGACGCAGAAGAACTCGTCGCCGCTTTGCCATTGCTCTTGCCGCCGCAGCTTGCAAGGGAGAACACAGCCGCTGCTAAAGCAACTGTTGCAAGTACAGTTTTTTTCATTAGTAAACCCTCCATTTTTTCAGAAAAACTATACAATTTCTGAAAAACTCTGACGTATCCTACCAAATTATTTAGAGATGTGCAATATTTGTAACACTATTAAAGTGATTTTTATTACTTTGATTGATACATTTCAAGGAATTCTCGTGATAAAAGGTTGCTGACGGTCTGCTTTGTCAAAAGCGTTTCCTTTGCGCTAGCCAAACCGTAGTGAATACACAGCTTCACGTTTTCGCCTGTCAAAAATCCCATCAAAAAGCCTGACGCAAACGCATCGCCTGCCCCAATAGTGTCTACAATGTGCGCAGGAGTGTACGGGCGGGAATTCCACGTATCTTCCCCAATTCTCACCATAACGCCCTGCTCTCCAAATGTGATGATAAAATTATCAAAGCCGAGTTCTTGGAACTTGTCTGCTGTTTCAAGGTCTGCCGTCGCAGTATCGCCCAAAATCGCCGCCGCTTCAAACTCGTTGCACGCATACAAATCGATTAACGGCGCATACTTCATTGTCTTTGTCGCAATATCGGGAGCTGTCGCGTTTTGAAAGATAAATACATCTTTGTGATTCTTTTTATACTCATAGATACTTTCAAACGTATCTTCGCTTAAATTAGAATCCAAAACAAACACTTTTATATCGTTTTCTTCTATAAAAGAGATAGTTTGCTCATCAAAAACGATTTCCGACAGAATAGCCGTGCTGTATACACACGTCGCGCTTTTATTCGCCGAAGACATCACCGAAAAAAGAGAGGTTTCTCTTCGCTCGCTCGTCTTTAAAAGCGTTGTGTCCACATTTTCGAGGTTAAGTCCATCTCGAAGATATGTGCCGAAAATGTCGTGTCCTACCACAGAAGAAACGCATGTGTCAAAGCCCAAATGCTTCAAGTTTATCGCCATGCCGCGCGCAACACCGCCAGGAACAAGTTCTATAGAGCCTTCTCTATATGCCTCTGTGCCGTCGGATTCTGGCGAATACGCTTTAATGTCTACTGATACATTACCTATACAAAGGATTTTATTATTGAAAGATGATAAAGGGGTGGAGTTCATTTTTTTATGATAACAGAAACAAGCGTTACTATGCAATAAGGACACAAGTCTGTTTTATCAAAATATGGTAGCACCCTTTATAGCCTGCTAAGTAGTACCCTTTATAGCCTGCTAGGTAGTACCCTTTATAGCCTGCTAAGTAGTACCCTTTAAAAGCCTATAGTAAGACCATTTCTATTCGCTAAAAAGGCACTCTCCACTTTAGCAAAAATATCTATCAAAAAACAAGGTAAGGGCGTGATAAAAAAATAAAAAAACTATCGACTATTTTCTAAAAAAAATGTATATTAGAAGTAACTGTATTTTTTTGCGGAAAAAGTGAGAATATAGAGATAGAGATATTAACTTGAGGTTTTTAATGAAAGACAACGAAAATCCTGACGACCCGTTCAATTTCTTCAAGCTGTCGATTGATGAGCATGGTGATGGAGATGATGAGAATAAGAAGAAGTTAAGACCGAGAATGCCATTTTGGGGTATTCTGCTCATCGTTTTGGGAGCGGTGGCATTGTTCAATATGCTCTTAGACACCAAACCTGAAAACTTGATAGATTTTTCTGACTTCAAGAACAAAATAGAATCGGGCGACATTGTTGAAGTGGAGCTTGGCGAAAATTACTTTACAGGATACGGCCCGCAGCTTGCAACTGTTGTGCAAAAAGAGCCACAGTGGAGAGATTTATTAAGGGGAACAACGCCTACTAATAGAGCTGTGTACCGCACGAGTTCGGGCAATGTGCTTTTGACCAGCTTTATGGACTTGCTCAACGAAAAGGATATTACATTCAGATTTGCGACAAAGCAAAACGGATATTTGATACAGCTCATCATAAACTTGATTTTGCCTTTTGCATTCATCTTTATTATGTACTATTTCATCTTCCGCAAAATCGGAGGAGGAATGGGAGGCATGGGCTCTCTGTTCGGCATTGGCGGTTCAAGAGCGAAAGCTGTTGGAGAGGGCAATATAAAGACACGATTTGCAGATGTTGCAGGTGTGGACGAGGCGAAAGAAGAGCTGATGGAAGTGGTGGACTTTTTGAAGTCGCCGCAAAAATATACGGATATTGGTGGACGTATTCCAAAGGGTGTGCTTTTGGTAGGTCCGCCAGGAACTGGTAAAACATTGCTTGCCCGTGCTGTTGCAGGAGAGGCGGGGGGGCCGTTTTTCCGTATCAGCGGTTCTGACTTTGTGGAAATGTTCGTCGGTGTTGGTGCAAGCCGAGTTCGCGAGCTCTTTAAGCAAGCGCACGAGAAAACGCCGTGTATCATCTTTATCGATGAGCTTGACGCTATCGGAAAGAGCCGCGTGAATAACCTTGGCGGCAACGATGAGCGAGAGCAAACATTAAATCAGCTTCTCGTAGAAATGGACGGTTTCGACAACGAAAAAGGCTTGATTATCTTAGCCGCAACGAACCGTCCCGATATTCTTGACCCTGCTCTTTTACGCCCTGGTCGATTCGATAGGCAAGTAGTGGTAGACCGTCCAGACGTTACAGGACGTGAGGCAATTTTGAGAATTCACGCAAAGAATGTAAAGCTCGACTCTGGAGTAAACTTCAACACTATTGCACACGAAACGGCAGGATTTGCAGGAGCAGACCTTGCGAATATCGTCAACGAAGCGGCGTTACTTGCAGTTCGTGGCGGCAGAAAACTCGTTTCTATGAAAGACTTTGACGAGGCTATTGAAAAGACAATCGTCGGCTTGCAGAAAAAGACGCACGTCGTAAAAGAAAGCGAGCGAAAAATAACCGCCTATCACGAAACAGGTCATGCTTTAGTAGCGGCGTTTACCGAAGGAAGCGACCCTGTGCATAAGATTACGATTATTCCGCGCGGTATGGGTGTGGGCGGCTTTACGATGCAGCTTCCGAGAGAAGACACATACTTAAAGACGAAAAAACAGCTCTTAGGCGAAGTCGATGTGCTTTTAGGCGGAAGAGCCGCTGAAAGAATTATCTTTGACGAAATCAGCACGGGTGCTTCTAACGATATTCAGAGAGCTACCGATATTATTCGCTCTATGATTAGCGATTACGGCATGAGCGACAAGTTCAAGAATATGACCTTAGGCAAGCACGGCAAGGGATACGATTCTGGCGAGCCGTCGTTAGTGAGGGAATATTCTGAAGATACGCAACAGTATATTGATACTGAAATTGCGCGCATTATGGACGAAAGATACAATCACGTTCTTTCGCTTTTGAACTCAAAGAAAGATTTGCTTGAGTATGTGGCGAAAATGCTGCTCGACAAAGAAACAGTTGACGGCAAAGAGTTTAACGAGGTTATTAAAGCGCACAATCACGCTTCACAGCTACAGCAAATCGCACAAGAGCAGTCAAAGCCTGTTTCTAGCGAGCAAGATGCAGACGAGGGAGAAAAGCAGAATGAAGCTCAATAAGTTTTTTGCGATATGTCTCTTTTTGCTCTCATCGGTTGCCTTTGCACAAAAAAGCAATATTATGACGGTGGCGGACTTTTTCAAAAGCGTATCTGAAGTATACTCAAAGATAAATGACTTTGAAGTAACGACAGAAATCACCGTCAACAAGCAATCGATGAACGGCAAGGTATCGTTTAAAAAGCCGAATATGCTTCGCATAGATTTTTCGTCGCCTGCAAATCAAGTTATTGTATTCAATGGAGATGCTTTAACGATATATCTGCCAGGTTCTTCCGCTATTTTGCAGCAGAACGTTGAAGGTGATTCATCAGCAAGCGGCGCAAATCTTGCAACACCTCAAGGTTTGAGCTTGATGAGCCGTTATTATTATATGGCGTATGAAACAGGGTCGAATCCTGTTGCTTTGGAAGAAGGCAGCGAAGAAAAAGTTGTCCGTCTTGTATTAAGCAGAAAAAATAGCACAGAGTCTTTTACAAAAATCTTGCTTTCGATATTGCCCGACTCAAAGCTCATACGCAGAGTTGAAGCGATTACGCCGCAGGGACAAACCTTTGTGTTTGATTTCTATGATTACAGCTTGAATGTAGGAATTGCAGAACAGCGTTTTATTTATGACGCACCTTCTTCAGCTAACAATTACAATAATTTTCTATATTAACAGTACAAAGCAATAACTATTTTAACGCAGTAAAGAGGATTAAAAAGAAATGGAAAGTTATGGTTCTTTGCTCAAAAACGCCCGTGAAGAAAAAGGGTTAGACATTCTTTCTGTCGAACGCGATACAGCAATAACAATGCAATACATAGAAGCTATGGAAGAAGAGAATGTAGACGTATTCCCAGGGGAAGCCTATTTCATTGGCTTCTTGCATAACTATGCAGAGTTTTTAGGTCTTAATGGCGACAATATCGTATCGCTGTATAAAAATAAAAAATTGCAAGAATCCCCTATTCCAGATGGGCTGTTTCCAAAGCACAGACCTATATGGATTATTCCTCTTGTTATTTTGCTTATTCTTGCAGGGCTTTCGGGAATCGTTTTTGGAACGATAAAACTGGTGGCTTTCATAAAGACAATGCAAGCGCAAAAGGCGCAGACTGTAGAAGAAATGCAGCGATTTCATACTTACACGCTCAGCGAAAAGCCGCTGCAAAAGAGGATTTACAAAGGCGACCACATCATCATACCGCAGAACGAAGGCAATGTTGATTTAGTTGTCGCAAATACATTGGGGCTTCTTTCTATCGAAACTCCTGCTGGTATGCAGACAATCGATTTGAGCGAAGAGGTAGAGCTCGACATTGATAACGACACTGTTCCTGATATGATTGTGTATGTATCTGATGTATCTAACACCGATTCTGACAGAGGAGCTGAAGTGCGTATGCTCTTAAAAGTCGGCGGCATGGTCTTAGGTGCTACAAACCTTGATGAAATACAGAGCGCAGATGAGTTGCCGAAAAACGCAAATCAATACGAGATTTTGACCGACAACAGAGCATATCCGTTTACTATTAACGCCTCATTCAGAGCAAGTTGCCTTTTCCGCTATCGTATCGACCGCAAAGAGCCTATCGAAGATTATTATTCAAGCGGCGATGTGGTTACGATTACTTCTAACAACGGCACTCGTTTGTGGATGGCAAACGGCAATGTGGTTAAAATCCAGATTATCGCAGACGGTCGCTCGTATGAACTTGAAGCCGTAAAAGCAGGTAATGTGCACACAGAAGACATAAAATGGATAAAGATGTCTGACGGTCGCTATAGACTTATTGCAGTTGAAATAGATTAGAATATGACAAAGCTACACACCTTTTTTTTAGACCAGCACGGTTGCGCAAAAAATCAAGTTGACGGGGAATTGCTCATCAATCGCCTTGTAAACAAGGGGCTTACACAAGTTTTCGATGCAAGTGAAGCTGATGTTATCGTAATAAACTCGTGCGGATTTATTGAAAGCGCGAAAAAAGAATCTCTTGACGCAGTTTTTTCTGCAAAGAGTGCATATCCCGATTCCAAAATCATACTTGCGGGCTGTCTTGCAGAACGATATGCAGATGAGTTCAAAAAAGAGCTTACTGAGGCAGATGCAATTTTAGGCAATGGCGATTTAAGCAAAATCGATGATGTTGTTGATTCTTTGAGAGAAGGAAAGCGGGCGGTAATAAAAGAAAAGCAATTAGGCGTGTGCTGTGGAGAGCGCAATCTTTTGTTATCGTTTAATGGGTCGGCATATATAAAGATTACCGAAGGCTGCAACAATAATTGCTCCTATTGCGCCATTCCGCTTATCAGAGGACAGCTGAGAAGCCGAAGGGCAAGCGAAATTGTAGAAGAGATTAAGGATTTACTTTCAAAAGGCATATTTGAATTTAACCTCGTCGGTCAAGACCTAGCCGCGTATGGAACGGGAAAAGATGATGATGTATATGGAGAGGGGCGCTCGCCGCTAAACTGCGCTGACGGGAAAATATCTCCTTTAGCGCGCTTATTAGGCGACATCAGCAAGATTACAGGCGACTTTTGGATTCGTTTGCTCTACATTCACCCAGACCATTTCACAAGCGACATTTTGCCTGTCATAAAAGCCGATAAGCGCATTTTGCCGTATTTCGACATACCATTTCAAACAGGCGACAACGCTTTGATAAAAGCGATGAACCGTGTTGGAAATGCTGATGAATATATCAAAATTGCAAAGTTAATCCGCAATGAGCTTCCTGAATCTGCGCTTCGCACAACGTTCCTCACAGGATTTGCAGGAGAAACAGAGGCGGCACACGAAAACACAAAAGAGTTCTTAAAAAAGATTTCTTTTGATTGGTCTGGCTGTTTTTCATACAGCAAAGAAGATGACACCGTAGGCGCAAAGATGAAGAATCAAGTTCCGCACAAAATCGCAGAGAAAAGAGCGAAAGAACTTGAAGAGATACAAGCTGTAATCACTAAAGAGAGGCTAAGTCGTCGCTGCGGAAAAGAATACGATATTTTGATAGAAGAGATTGTTGAGGGAGAAGAAAGCGGGCTTGCAATAGGAAGAGCATGGTTTCAAGCTCCTGAAGTCGATGGCTGCGTAGTGGTTAGCTATGACAAAGACAATGAAGAAGAGAATAGCGCAGTGAAAAAAGGTCGCTTAGTGAGGGTAAAAATCACATCAAGTTCATCTGTTGACCTCAATGGCGAGTTTATCTGTGATTCCCCGTTGAACAAAAACAGAGCCACTTCTACCCTACTCTTTGCCGAAGAGCGCATAAATGAAAATGCACGCGGGCAATCGTTAGGAGAGATATAACATTGAGCGATTCAAGCTGGAGTGAAGATGATGATAGCCTGCTAGAAGCGGTGAATACTGTTTCTAATAGCAACGTTGAAGAATACTTATCAGTATTAAACGAAAGCCAAAGAGAAGCGGTTGAACACTCCTCTTCGCCTTTGCTTATTCTCGCAGGCGCAGGAAGCGGAAAAACGAGAGTTATCACCACAAAAATCGCCTATCTTATCGCTCGCTGCGGCGTGAGAGCAGAGTCAATTCTTGCGGTTACCTTCACAAAAAAAGCGGCAAATGAGATGAAAGAAAGAGCCGTTGCGCTTGAGCCGAGAGCTTCTCTTTCAAATATCCGCACTTTTCATTCATTCGGTGCCTACTTTTTGCGCTTATACGCAGAAGAAGCTGGCGTTGACCCCAATTTCACTGTTTACGATGATGATGATATGGAAGCTCTGCTAAAAGCGGCTGTTCCAGAATTATCAAAGAGAGATATTCCGACAATCGCGCATAGCATTTCACTTGCAAAAGATTATTGTCTGACAAGCGATGACAAAGATATGCTTTTTGAGATAAGCGATTTTCCAGACTTTGCAAAATACTACAAAGCGTATGAAAACAGAAAGCGACAAACGGGAAACGTTGATTTTGGCGATTTAATTATGTTGCCATATCTCGTTTTGCAAGCAAATCCGCTTTTAAAACAGCATATAAACAAAAGATTCCGCGTCGTTATGGTAGATGAGTACCAAGATTCTAACGTAGCACAGTTTAAGCTCTTGAAAGAATTAGCAGGCGATGGCGTGTATATATGTGTTGTCGGCGATGATGACCAGAGTATTTATCGCTTTCGCGGCGCAGAAGTGCAGAACATTTTGACCTTTAGCGACACGTTTGCAAACACAAAAATTATTCGCCTTGAAACCAATTATCGCTCCACTTCGCAGATATTAGCCTGTGCCGACTCTGTGGTAAAAAACAACACAGACCGATTAGGAAAGACTCTAGTTTCTGCGCGCGGAAATGGCAAAAAGCCTACACTCATTTTTTTAGACAATCGCACTCATTTCGATATGGAGAGCGAATTTTGCGCAGAATTGATACAAAACGCAGTGAAAAAAGGCGGAAAATATGCAGATTGGGCTATTTTATACCGCACAAATGCGCAATCGCTCTCGTTTGAAACCGAGTTTTTGCACAGACACATTCCTTATCGTGTACTCGGTTCGCTAAAGTTTTATGAGAGAGAGGAAATCAAGGACTCTCTTTCGCTGTTATCCCTTATTGCAAATCCAAAAGATGAGGTTTCGTTTAGAAGAATTATCAATAAACCAACTCGCTCTTTAGGAGAGGTTACACAAAAAAAGATTATTGCATACGCCTATGAGCATAATCTCAATTTGCTCTCTTGTGTCTCCGCAACCTCTTTTGAAAAGGTATTGTCAAAAAAAGCATTTGATAGCTATAAAGAGTTTTGCTTTAACCTAGCAGAAAGCGAAAAACTACTAGAAGACACAACGAAAAAGCAGCTTTCTGATTTTGTGAATGACATTATCGCAAAATCAGGGCTCTTAGATTATCATAAAGATGTTGATGAGATTTCTGGCACACAGAAAGTTGTCAACCTGCAAGAGCTTGTGAACTCTGCCGCTTCCTATGACTGCACGAAAGAAGGGCTCATTGCATTTTTAGACGCGATAAATCTTGATAGAGTGCTTGCAGGACAAGAAGATGATGAGTTAAACGATGATTTTGTAACGCTCATCACAATACACAACACAAAAGGAAGCGAATATAATAACGTCATTATGACAGGAATGGAATCAGGGCTCTTCCCTCGCGACGACAAAGGAGGCGAAGATTTAGAAGAAGAACGAAGACTTTGCTATGTCGGAATTACAAGAGCAAAAAACGAGCTGTATTTTACCTGCTGTGCTGCACGCCGCTTGTATGGTCGCATCGTGAACTTTCCGCCGAGCCTATTCTTGAGAGAACTCGATAAAGATAATCTGCGTATTTTAGGCAACGCACCTCGCTCATTCACAGAGGAGTCACAAAGCACACCAGAGGGATTTGATGAATGGGTCGCAGGCGCAAAAGTCCATCATAACGAATACGGATATGGCACAATCAAAAGCGCACTAATGACGAAGTCGGGAGAGTTTATGGTTGTAGCAGTCTTCAAAAATGGATTTGAAAAACGCTTCTTCCCCGCCTATCAATCGTGCGCCCTTAAAATAGCCGATTTCTATGAAGACGACAGTGAAGCTACCTTTGAAGACAGCTTCACCGACGAAGTTCCTTTTTAAGCTATTATTCCTCGCTCTTTTCAGCCGAAGAGAGAACAGCAGCTTTTCTCGGCTTTGCAACCGCCATTGAGCGCACTCCCATTGCGCCGAGTGAGATAGGTGGGTTTTCCAATTTCACTTGTGAATGAGTGTGATTGATGATGAAAAGCCAATCGTTTTCGATTCCGCTTCTCCTAATCACTTCAACGCCCATCGGTGTTTTATAGCTTCTTGGGATTTGCGCAGTTGCAGTAGCGTGAGCGATAAGCAAGCGAATAAGAGCAGGCGACAATTGTGTTCCTACATAATAGACAGTGCCAGCTCCGTGCTTATGGACAGTAATCGCAGGCTCGCCTTTATAAAATCCATCTCCTGCATACGTTGCTAAAACCTTTGTTTCCTCAGTATTTCCTTCGGCTGTTTTTATCACGTCCGCCCAATATCTTCCATACATCTGAGAAACAGACGGCATAGAAAGCTGCTCTATCTTTCTCAAATTGCCGCTCGAAACAGAACCAAAATATTTCACCGACGGCAGAGGAGCTGTCCATTGTAGCATCATCGGACCGTCTCGCAAACAATCCGTTTCCGTAACAAGCACGCCGCACATATTATGCAGCCCGCACGGCGCAGGAGTATCGTGTCTACTCGTGCCATCACCGTTCTTTATTCCGCTTCTTGTAGAAACAATCAACGTGCCTCCAGACATTACAAAAGTATCAAGTTTTGCCTGTAGACCGCGGTCAAGCATATACAAATACGGAGCAACAACGAGCTTTGAATAGCGGAAATCTGCTTCTGGACTGATAATATCAACAGGAATATTTCTTTCAAAGAATGCTTGATAATACTCAGTTACACAAGCGGTATATGAAAAATCCTCGTGTCCTTTTTCCTTATCTAATGCCCATTTTTGTTCCGCAGAATAGATGATATTGCATTGCGCCTCGCTTATGTTTTCACGAACATCGTTGAGTGCAGGCTTTAGCACCATCATCGTTCGCTGAATTTCCTCGTAACGCCGACTCGTATCACCATAGATTGGTAAAATACCCTCGCTGTAATCTTCACTGCTAGACACTCTCGGTCGCCACGCGGCAAAAAACACAGCGTCCGCTCCGTGTGCCACCGCTTGCGCAGTCCAAAGACGAATGCGACCAGGAGCAGGCTCTCTACAAATATTGCCCCACCCAGATGCGCCGCATTGCTGTTCCATAATCCAATGTGAACCGCCTTTCAAGCCTCTCAAATATTCAAGTCTTGCCGCCGTCTGCACTACTTTTTCATGAATAACGCTTCCCTCTGGTCTGCCTTTGTCTGGGAAGTTGCAACAAGATGTGAAATCAAGAGAAGATGCCGCCGCGGAATAATCTATATCTTCAGGATAGCGAGAGAACTCGGCTGTTATGCACTGCGATTTAGTGAACGGACGCATTGAAGAAACTACCTTTTTCATCAATGCGGCAAAGTTATCTGAGCGAAATTTTTTGAAGTCAAATACTTGAGATGGCTGCCTAAAATCTTTGTCTGGCAAACGTATTTCGCTAAAGCTCTTGCAGCTATGAGATGCGCCCCACGAAAGATTAAGTTTTTCTACTTTGACATAACGGTTTTCAAGCCACGAACGAAATGCACTTTCACATTCTTTGCATTTACACTCTTTCATTCTCTTTACAGTCGAGCCAATTCGCTCAAAAATCTGATAGCCAGATACAAAGACATTGTCGCCAAAATGTTCAGCAATCGCTTTTGCCAACGATACACAATGTGAAATATATATTTCATTAGAAAAGCATGGTTCACTCGTACCGCATTTTTCGCTAAGCCAATACGGAATATTGAACAAAGGCACGCACAAAATAGTTTTTATTCGGTGATTAGAAAAGATTTCAATAGCCTTATCGAGCCAAGAAAAATCGAAATTGCCTTCACTGCTTTCCATTTTCGCCCAAGCAGCGTCGCCCATTCTCACAAGCCCTAAGCCTAATTTTTGCATTAAACTCGCATCTTGTTCCCAATGCTCCTCGTCCCATTCCTCAGGATAATATACCGTACCGAAACTCGTCTGAGGTCGTTTTACTTCCATATTTATACCCTCACTCTATAGGCGCACTGCCTTATACTAGAATTATAACACAGCCCTAGCCTGTTTTCAAATGCGAAGCGTTATTTATAAGCACAGTCCGTTTTGTAAAATAAAAAGAGCCTGTCATTTATAACAAGCTCTTTTTATAACATCATATAGCAAGGTTGCTATTTATGCCTTGAAGCTCTTGAATGCTTCAAAATCAAGAGTAGCAAAGTAGTCATCAATCGTTTCACTTCTGCGGATTTGTATAATTGAGCCATCTTCCCTCAAAAGCAATTCACCGCAACGTAGCTTTCCGTTGTAATTAAATCCCATTGCTCTGCCATGTGCGCCTGCGTCGTGAATGATTAAAACATCGCCTCTTTTTATTTCTGGCAACTGTCTTTGCACTGCAAACTTATCGCAATTTTCGCAAAGGCTTCCGACGACATCATACACATGGTCTCTTTCGGCGTTTTCTTTTCCGCTCACCGTTACTTCGTGATATGCACCGTACATTCCTGGTCGCATTAAATCCGCCATGCTTGCGTCAACTCCGATATAATCGCGATAGATGTGCTTTTCGTGAATTGCTGTTGTGATGAGCCAGCCATAAGGACCAGTAATAGGTCTGCCACATTCCCAGCAAATGCGAAGCGGGTCAAGCCCTGACGGCACAATAACATCATCATAAATCTTACGAATACCCGCAGCAACATAGTCAAGGTCAACTTTCTGCTGTCCCTGCAAATACGGAATACCGATTCCGCCTCCTAAGTCCACAAACTCAATGCGAATACCGAGCTTTTGCTTTAACTCTGCTGCGAGCGCAAAAACAATGCGAGCCGTATCAATAAAGAAGTTAGGATTTAATTCATTAGAAGCCACCATTGTATGAAGCCCGAAATGCTCTACCCCAAGTTCTTTGCACTTTGCATACGCCTCAAAAAGTTGCTCTCTTGTAAGCCCATACTTTGCCTCTTCTGGCTTTCCAATGATAGAGTTTCCGCCAGCTTTTAGAGAACCTGGATTATAGCGGAAGCAAATCGTTTTTGGGAATTTGCCGCCTAAGGTTTCTTTTAAGAAATCAATGTGCGTGATGTCATCAAGGTTGATGATGTCATCTCTTTCATAGGCATATTGAAATTCTTTTGCAGGAGTTTCGTTCGACGTAAACATAACGTATTCGCCTTTTATGCCCGTGATGTCAGAAAGCATAAGCTCAGGCAGACTTGAACAATCCGTTCCGCAGCCCTCTTCTTTTAATATAGAAAGAATGTAGGGATTAGGAAGAGCCTTTACCGCAAAGTACTCGCGGAAATCAGGGAAAATGCTGAACGCCTTTTTGAAATAGCGCATATTTTCGCGGATACCTTTTTCATCATAAATGTAGAATGGTGTAGGATACTTTTCTACAATAGAATTCAACTGTTCGTGTGTAAGAGGAAAATCGCAACTCATAATGCTTTATAGTATACAATTTCGCATTAAAAAACGCAATAACAAAAAACAGGCACACAAAAACTGTATGCCTGTCTATTCAATTACATTATCACTTTTACCGTGATAACACTAGAAAAGATTAGTACGCACCAGAAACAGAAACTATTCTAGCGCAATCTTGTTTTCCTGACTGAGATGCAATTACAAGATACTCATAAGAATCATCTGAAGAGCGAGCCTTGTCAGTATAAGTGTACTCATAAGCATAAGTCCAGTATGCACTTGCTGTTGCGCTTGTTGGAATCTTATCGCCTGTATCAATATCACCACTCCTATTCCAATCATAGTAAGAAGCAACTGAATTTTCAGCTGATAAATCTGCAATCTTTGTGTAAACAACAGTCGTTGCCTTATCACCACCACTAGCAGTAACAGAAGCTCTGCGCCATACAGAATACGTTACATCAGTATTATTCTCATTTGCAGGAATAGAATAATAATCACCATTTTCATCTGAATATGGTTCGCTACCATAAGTATTGTTTTGCTTCAAGAAAGTTATCTTTACGGCAGAAGAAGCTGCATTCTCATTCACCCAAGATGCACTCAAGCCATTAATTGCATAACTAGACACATAATCTCTGTTGTCTGTATTAGGAATCGTAACATAACGGATAGCAACAGATTCTTCTCCAGTTGTCTTGTGCGTCTTTACAAGCTTATATGCATACGTTGTACCTTTTGTAAGGTTCGTATCAGAATATGAAGCCTTATAGCTATAAGTGGTTGCTGTCGTATTGTAGCTGTTGTCCCTAGCAAATGACAATGTAGCAATAGAAGTATTCCAATCATCATTCTTGTATGTGAACGTAATACCAGTTGTGCTATTGTTGTCGCTAGAAGTAGTTGCTGTTGTGCGATAGAGTGTATATGTGTAGTTGTCGATGCTGTCATTTGTTGTATCGATTTTCTCTGTTACACCAATAATCACATCATCTTCAACAACAGATGTATAAGCAGTTGCATTTGTTCTTGAACTGTCATACGCATTAGCTGTAAATGAAGTTACGTCATTGACGCTTGAATCAGAAGATTTGATTTCCCGTACACTTGAGATATATGTCGTATCTGTGTAACCAGTCTTGCTTGCCTTTACGAGCAAATAGTATTTTCCGTTTGCAGCATTCTTTGTGTATGCATAATACTTATTTGCTGTTGCACTATCAGCATAAGTTGTAAGAGCTGTAGTTGTATCGAAGTCAGCAACAACAGGAGTTCCTGTATATGTTGCATCTTTATAAAGCTGATATACAGAGAATGTTGTGTCAGCAGGAAGCGTAATCGTCCAAGTGATGTCATTCGTAATTTTGTCTGTATCAACTGCGCTTACAGAACTTAAAACACCAATACCACTAATAGCAGAAGCATTTGCAGCCAAATCCTCTCTAGCAGGAGTACCGAAGTTTGTTCCATCTGTGATAGCAACTAAATAAGTATAAGCAACAGAAGTATCTGTTAATGAATCGTCAACATAGTATGTACCAGAGCTGTCGCCAGTCGCTTTTACCTCGCCACTTACCGCTTCATATACATCTGTCGAGCCAGTTGTGCGATAAACTTTGTAATATGAAACAGGAGCTGTTGTACTGTCAGCAAGTGTTGCAGGCGTAAAGACTACACGTGCACTTGTGCTTGTAAGATAGCTTGCGCTCACAATGTTTGTAGATGAAGACTCATTAAGAGTCGCTACAGTAAGAGAAGTTTCTGGAGTTATAGTTGAAGATAACGGAAGATAAGTGCTATTGCTGCTATCAACTGAAACTTCAAACGTATAAGTACCTGCATAAGTTACAGGAACTGTTACAACAGCAGTCTGGTCTTTTGTTGCATAGTGTGCTGTCGTCCAAGTATTTGCGCTATAAGCATTTCCTGTGGCTGCTTTATAAGAACCGTTGTCTACTTTGACAGTATAGTTCAAGTACGCTTTTGCAGGGAATGTTACCCAAATATCGCCCTTGTTTACAGTTGCAGAAACATTAGAAGTTGTAAGAACATACTTGTCATTTGAATCGACAGTTTTCTCGCTTCCGTCATATCCTCCTTCATAAGCAGGAAGTTTCAACGCTTCTGTTGTATATGGTGGCAAAATCGCTGTTGCGCTTGCACTGCCCACATTGTTCTTTGCATATACAGCACGGCTTGTTACAGTATCAGCAGGGTTTGATGTGCTGTTGGCTTCTACATAATATGATATGTATAAGAAACCTTATTCTGAATCTCAGTATCGCCCATGTACAATACGTCTGTTGTTGCCTGTACAGTGCCAAGTGTGCGTACATACTTTCCGTTTTCATAAACGTATACAGTATAGCTCTTCGCACCATCAACAGGTGTCCAAGAAACATAGTTGATACCAGGATACGTAATTACTGATACACTAGGCGCAGACAAATCATAAACAATATCACTATTGTTATCATAGTCATCTTCGCTTCCTACTAAACTACAAGAAGCAAAAGCTGTTACAAGCGATAAACCAGCTATTGCCAAACCAAGTTTGCTATGAATTATCTTCATTTACAAATACAAACCTCCTGTTAAAAAAAAGTTATTTTATAATAACGTCTGTTTTATTTTTTGTCAATAACTTTATTTTTTATAGCACAAAAAAACAGGCACACCTTTTTCAGTGTACCTGCTTACAATACTGCCTGTAGCTGTTATTTCACAAGGACGAACTCAACGCGGCGGTTCTTCCAACGGTTCTCCAAATCTCTCATATTAACAAGAGGACTCTTACTTCCGTTTCCAACAGCCTTGAGCCTTGACTTTGAAATGCCGCCCTTTTCATTGAGCCAGTTGAGGATAAACTCTGCTCTCGCCTGTGTTAACGGCAGAACGTCTGCAAGTTCCTCTTTCTGTGTGCCAGTAAGGTTGTTTGCATTTCCCTCGATAGTTACGTTGTAATCCTTGAACTTCTTGAGAATCTGTGAAACTCTCTTCAAAACACGGATATTGTTGTCAACAGTCTTCTGGTCAAGTCCCTTATGTATCTGTTCTGACTTGCTCATCTTTGCCACTTCTGCAACGCTTGCAAAGTCTGCGCGGTCTGCACGGAAGATAATAGAAGGAACTTGCATCTTGAGCTTGTTTCCGTCGCGGATAACAAGAACATCGACCTGAATAACTCCTTGATACACCGTTGTCATACCCAGCGTATCAGTTACCGTGAATGTATACGGATAATCTGTTGCAGACTGTACAAGCTCACCATTCTTGCTAGAACGACCGTCCCAAAGGATACTTGGCGTAATAGAAGATTTTCCGCTTGTTGTCCAGAATGGCTTTTCTCTGCCCTTGTCGTCGATTTCGTTGATTTCGAATGACCAAGAAGCAAGAGGAGCTTTGCTTTCTGCGCTCAACTGAATCACAAGGTCATCATTCTCGCCATCGTTATCCGGGCTGAAATATTCAGGAGCTGTATTCACCACTGCGATTGGTGGCAATGTTGTACAGATAAACGGTGATGTGCTTGCCGCAACTTTGTTTCCCTTGAAATAAGAGAGCTTTACATTACCAGTAAACTCACCTTCTGCCGTGCCGCCCTTGTCGGTCTTACCGTCCCAAGTGATATTCTGCGGCAATGGAGTTGAAGCATCGCCCGACCATGTGCGGATTGGATTTCCGTTCTTGTCTGCAACATAGAATTCCCAGCTTTCCATTCCGTCTTGCAAAGAAGCACGGATATTAAAGAGCTGCTCGTCCTTTATGGTATCATTATTTGGAGAGAAACCTGTAAGAGAAGCTGTTACATACGCCTTTGCTTCACGAGTATCAAGGTTAATTCCGCCCAATTCTTTAGAAGTAGCGTTTCCAGCCTCATCTTCTGCGCTTACAATATACTTATATTCTCCGTCTGGCACAGCGTTTCCGCTTTCATCTGTACCGTCCCAATCCAAGCTCTCTGGCACATTGTCTTTCCACTCATAAGCGCGAACAACTTTTCCTGAAGAATCGACGATAGAACCTACCCACTTTGTTTCTTTAGAAGAAGTTGAGCCAATCTTGAATGTGTCGAGCGTGCTATCAAAGACCATTCGCTCAGGAGCATTCAAATCTACCACAGGAGGCTTTGTATCGATAGTAAACGGCTGTGAAGTTGTTTCAGCAGTATTTTCGTTTGCAGCAACAGTAGAAAGTTTTGCTGTATACACACCGTCTGCGCAAAGTTCGTTCGCATCGTTGTAACCGTTCCATGTGATTGTGGAAGGCAATGACTTATTAGCCGCAATAGTGCGAACAACATTTCCTTCGCTGTCAGAGATTTCGAGCGTATAAGAAGCAACTTTTGAACCTTCAGACTTCTCGTTTGCTTTTGGAGTAAGGATAACCGTATTTTTCTTTCCGATTGGAGAGAAGTACGTTGGTGTTACCGTAAGCAAAAGCTCTGTATTGCTTGTATCAAGACTGAACGGAGTAGAAAGAGCCTTGCCCTTGTTTCCTGCCTGGTCAATCGCTACGAGCTCATAAGTATACTTTCCGTCAGAAGAAAGAGTGCCGTCTTTATTCAAACCGTCCCAAGAAATTGAATCAGCAGGATTTTGTCCAAGCTCAAATTCCTTTACGACATTGTTTTTATCGTCCAAAATGCGACCTGTCCACGTAGCCTCAGGCTTTGTAACCGTTTGAGAAATAGTTACTGTATCAAGTTTGCCGTCGCCGTCTGGAGAGAACAAAGAACTTGATACCGTGATAGTAGCTTTCGGGATATTCGTATCTTTCACGAAAGTCGGAGAGTTTACCACCGCAGTTTCGTATCCGTTTTGGTACCTTGCGCTCACAACAGCTTGATATGTGCCGTCAGGAATAGCAGAAGAGCCGTCATTGCCCTTAATCACAACAGCAGGTTCAAGAATCGCTTTGTTTCCGTCAAAAACGAGCTTTGAAGGAGCTGCGTCTGTGCCTTCAAACTTCTTGTATTCTTTTCCGTCCTGTCCAACGATTGCAATAGACCAATTTGTCAGCTTTGCACCTCTATCTTTCACTCCGTCAGGAGCAGGGATAGAAACGTCAAACGAAATATTTTTCATCTCGCTGTCGGTATTCGGCGAGAAATAGCGGCTGCCAGAAATAGCAATATTCGTTACAGGCTTTACAGAAGAATAGATGATGTTCGCAATTTCACTCGGAGCAGATTTATTGCCTGCGCGGTCAGTTGCTTCGATTTTGTATGTGTAAACGCCATCTGGCACAAAGCCTGTGATATTTCCATTCTCGTCAAGCCCTGTACCGTCCCATTCAAATGTAAGCGGAGTTGCTTTTTGGTTCTTGTCTTCCCACTTTTTCTGCCACACCGTTTTACCGAGTGAATCGACGATTTTTGCAGACCACAAATCTTCTTCGCTACCTGTCTGCTCAATCTTAAACTCAGCCTTCGCGCCCTCGCCAAACACCTTATCTTCATCATTCAATTCAGCAAGTTCCACAGAAGGAGGCGTATTATCAACGATAACCTGCATTTTAGCAGAAGTTCTAGAGTTTCCGTTATCGTCAGTTGCACTGAACGCATAATAATATGTGCCGTCTGGAGCTAAAGAGCCGTCATCAAGCGCACCGTTCCATGTTACCGATTTAGGAATAGCAACTCCCTTTTTTGGAGAGAACAAAATCTTAAAGAACGACTTGAATGTAAGTCTACCCTTTCGCTCTTCCTTGTTGCTTATCACGCGAACAGGAATACCATATTCATCATAGATAAAAAAGTTCCATTCGATAACGTATCTTCTATCTTTTACCGAGATAGGCACTTCAAGAACATCTTGAACACCATCGTTATTCGGCGAAATATAAATTGTATCGTGTTCCGCCGCAAAAACAGCAGAGGTAGACAATGCAAATCCCAACGCCAAAGCTGTCTTCAAAAAAATCTTCTTCTTCATATATCCTCTTCCAGATTACTTCTTCTCGCTCTTAGAGTCTTCACTCCACAACTCAATGGCAGGAGGCTCTACGTCATCAGTACCAAGCTTCAAAAGCGCACCGCCAGAAATTGCCTGCACATTGCCGCCATAAAGCTGCTGCCATGCAGTCGATACAGTCATTTCGCTCTGTCCCCAATCTGCATTTCCCTGAGCAAGTTTTGAAGATTTAAAAGCAAACTTAAATGACAAGCCGATGGACGGAAGATTTACGCTCTCTTTTCCCTCTGCAAGCTCTCTTATGTTTGCGTCCCAACCGACATTCAAGCGAACAACATCAGCATAGCTGACTTGAAAACCTAAATCAACAATAGCATTTTGGAAAGTAGGAACGGTCAAATCTGCTGACCAACCGCCCATAAATAAACCTTTTTCAAACAACGTACTCGCCACTCCAAGCTTTACCGTTGCCAGTCCAGGATACATAGAAGCCTCTTCCCAATCCTCAGCAGTTTCATCGCGAGAATCGCCTTTCATACCGAGCAATTCGCTTCCTGAATAAGGCTTTCCGAGGTTCAAGAGAGCCACGCCGAAGCGGAAATCTTGCAAAAATCCGACTGTGCCAAGATTATACAACACACCTAAATCAATTCCCGCTTTCCAATCGTTTTTCTCATCATAAGCGATACCAAGGTCAAGGGTAGCACCAAAGTTGAGTTTTTCGGTGATTTCCTTTGCAAAGTTCGCCCTCAAGTCCACTGCATGACCTAAGTTCATATCATAGAAAGGAGAAGTAATCCACTGAGCTAAAAGAGTAGTAACGCCATAGCGAGAAGGCATAGAAGTGCCAAGCTGAACAGCATTTCCATAGCTTTTATCGCTCAAGTCATCATTGTCAATAAGAGCTGTATAGCCCAAATCTATCATGACACGCTGCTCTAACGCAGGCAAAGCTGGGTTATTAACAATAGTGCTAGGAGTTACATGATACAAGCTACCACCCGCCGCAGAACGACCGCCAGAAAGCAACTCTGGGCTAGACAATCTGTTGAGGTCTTCGCCTCCTGTTGGGGGATTGTAGGCAAACAGACTAGAAGCAGCGATAAGTGCGGCTAATGCTGAAAGAACCTTTTTCATAAAAAAACCTCCGTATGTACCTTTTAAATTCGACACAATACAGTGCGTATGTTAGCAAATAAAACTTTTTATTGCAACTAGGTACGATTAAGAGCGCACACTTTTCTAAAAATCTCTATTTTTCTCCTATGCTCCTACGGTCGTGGAATTTTTTCTCCCACGGTCGTGGTAATATCTTTTCCACGGTCGTGGGAGTCGTTTTCTTACGGTCGTAAGAGTGTCTTTACTACGGTCGTACATAAGAGGCAAGAACGGTCGTAAGTAAGAGGTATGTACGGTCGTGGAGCAAATATTTTACGGTCGTGGGAAAACAGAGCTATAGCATATATTTTATTTTAAATGGAAAAGAAATATAAAATCTTATGCTTGTAAAGGCTAAGAAAGGCTCTGCCGATATATAAGGCAATATGGATTTATTTTCTATTGATAATAACGAAACTTCTCAAATCACAATATACACTGACGGTGGCTGCCACGGAAACCCAGGTGCTGGCGGTTGGGGAGCGGTGTTATTGGACGGTGTAAACGAAATTGAACTTTCTGGCGGAGAGAATATGACGACGAACAATCGCATGGAGCTAACTGCCGCTATCGAGGTGTTGCGCTATGCAAAAGAGCATTATCCTTCGCGCAAAATACAGCTTTTTATCGACAGCCAATATGTCAAAAACGGCATTACAGCATGGATAAAGAACTGGAAGGCTAAAGGCTGGAAGACCGCCGATAAAAAAGCTGTCAAAAATCAAGATTTATGGGTGGCTTTGGACAAACTAAACGAAGAAAGTGAAGTGGAATGGACGTGGGTCAAGGGGCATGCAGGTATAAAATACAATGAAGTATGCGACTCACTTTGTCAGATGGAAATTGCTAAGAGAAGCAATTAAGTGCTTGCAAAAAGGTGTAATCCCGTTATAAGATACTAAGATGAATTTTTTTACTGTTTTCCCAAAGGCGACTACTTCAGCCGCAATTTTAGCAGCTCTTATTTTTACAACTGGCTGCGACAAAAAGAAAGAAGAGGCTGCAAAAGAGAAAGACCTTCCTGTTACTATAACACAACAGATTTCTCCCGAAACTCATACATGGTATGCTTTTACCACGCAAGGAATGGAAAGCGTAGATTTGCCGCAACACGCTAATTCACAGCTGAAAAGAGCGTGGACAGAAGCAATTAGGATTTCTAGCATGGGCACTTGTCTTTCTCCTGTGCAGGGACTTCCTGGCAGTATGCAAGAAAGCGCAGAGCCTCCTGCATACGCTCTCGTAAACAGGCTTGGTATGCTTGTGCTAGACGGAGGCGAGCCGAAGCTAGTAAAAGAACCTTCTACTTTTACCAACAACACCGCAGACAATCTCGTTTTCTATGGCGACATTCCCATTTTCTCAATGTACCGAAACTCATTCTTTAACGACAGCTCTACTTCTAATGCTTCACAGCCGTTTTTAGTAAAGTATGATAGAGCTTCTGGTATGTGTATTCCGCTCGTAACCTATCAGAACTTAATGGTAGAAAAGAATGCACAGATTACCGATTTCACATGGAACGGAGTGGAATGGCTTTGCGCATTAAAGACACAGACTGACGAGAGAGTGATTTTTGATTACATCAAATGGACACCAAGCGGAGATATTACCGAGCTTTCTCCAATGAAGAATTCTAATAAAATCGCCGTCGCAGAAGCAGGAGAAAGGGAGTTCCGCAACACAAAGCTCCCGACAGATTACTCTCTTGCTCCTGACAGACTTAAAAACCTTTTGAAAGTAATCCCAAAAGATTTTTCTTTCTATATAATAAGCAAACATACAAGCGGATTTTCGCCAACTGTCTATGCACAAGGAGAGCAAAGCGATAACTTCGGCGGCACAGCTCTTTTAAGCGATACATACGCAATCGCAGTGTTCCAAGACGGCACGACATACCTTTCTGGCGCGCTTTACGGAAAGCATATTTTAGGCAGAGAAAAAGCAGTTGCGTTCCGCTTGCCAAAGCTACCGAAAGGCTATGTATATTCTGATTTCGCAGTAAGCGGCACATATCTCTATGTCGCTTGGGAAGAGGCTGATTTTTATCAGACTGGCAGAAGCGGTTTCTTGGCTGTTGACTTAGACAAAGTGCTTTACAGCAAGCCAGAGGCGTAATGCGAAAAGTTTTTGTTATGTGCATATTCTTTGCGCTGTGTAAAGGATATGCATTTTCGCAAGCTAAAGAATCGCTCTTCGTAACGCTTTCTCCTGTCATAATGCTGACGACCGACTCTGTAAGTGCGCCCTCTCCTGTATCGTATTCGCTCGGCGTGGGCTACACGTTTCCTTTATACAACGACTTTTTCATTCAATGCCATTCCTCTTTTTTCACGCAATACTACTTGCTAGACGATGACAAAGCAAAAGCCGCAGAAATAGAAAACAGAACAGCCCTCGCTTTTTGCGCCCTTCCGTCTGTAACGCTGCAATGGTGCGCGCATGAAAGCGAAAAGCACTATGTCTTTGTAGGAGGCGGAGCAAGCATATTTGCACGCTACGGCATAAAAGCAAACGGCGTTACAGGAGTTGAAGGAGAGGTAAAAGAGATAAATAAATGGTTTTACTCTTCTTGCAATTTCTTTTATCCCCACATCTCCTTTTCTTACAATCGAATCTTTCAAACAATCATCGTAGGCGCAGAAGGCAGAGTGTATTTCCCTGTCGGCTCTTTTATGAGCGGAGAAGCCTTTGAAAATACGCTTATATCATTGTCTATCAAACTTGCAAAGAAGGGAAATTCTTTTTCACAACGTGCAGAGGAAGACGAATAAAAATGTTTAATCGCATAGAATTCAAACGAAGTGCAAGAAAACAGCTCAAAAGCAAATGGGCGTTATCGCTTTTTGTAACATTCCTTTCGTTGTGCATATTTTTTCTGTTCATACCAACAAAAAACAACTCTTCTCTTTTTAGCATCATAACGCTCATCTTCATCGCTGTAACAGGAATAATTACGAATGCGAGAATAAAAACTTTTTTCACATACGCAAGGAACAGAGAAAACCTCAACATCTCTTTCAATCTCTTTTTGCTCGGCTTAGAAGATTGGAGCAGAGGCATAGTCGCCTCGTTCATCATTTATATAAAGTGCGTGCTGTGGGCTTGTCTTTTAGTCATTCCTGGCTTTGTGGCATTATATAAATACTCACTCACCTATTTTTTATTAGCTGATAATAAGACTTTGAGCGCAAAAAAGGCGGTTCGTTTAAGCGCAATTTTAACAAGAGGCTACAAAGCTGATTTATTTTTGCTTCATCTCAGCTTTTTGCCACTCATCGCCTTGAGCCTTATCACTTTTGGTATTGGCTTTCTGTGGACAATTCCCTATATCGAAACAGCGACCGCAAACGCCTATTTATGTATAAAGCACAGCGCACTAAAACAAAATATCCTTGACGCAGAGGACTTTGCAGGAAAATAATTCAATTTGAGGAGAATGAAATATGTACGATTTAGTACCACAGCATAACGATAAAAACGAACAGATGAGAAAGGGTGGACTTATCGTTTTGCTTGTCATCGTGATATTAGCAATGCTTATCGCCGCAGTTACAAAGGTGAACGCAGCCTATTCCGACACAGCCGCCCCAAAAGGCTCTAGCGTCTTAAAAATGTTTCACACGCCAAAAGAATACATAGCCGCCATTCACATTGAAGGCGTAATCGAAGTGAAAAATAATACCTATGACCAACAATGGCTTTTAGAAACAATCAGCGATTTAGAGCGAGATTCGTTTAATATCGGCATTATACTCGTCATCGATTCCCCTGGAGGCGGAGTATACGAAGCAGACGAAGCGTATTTAGCTCTCCTTGATTACAAAAAGCGTACAGGCCGTCCCGTTTTCGCCTATATGCAATCGCTTGCAGCCTCTGGCGGATATTACATCGCGTGCGCCGCAGATAAAATCATTGCAAACCGCAACACGCTCACAGGCTCTATAGGGGTTATCGCAGGCTCTAGCGTAGATATCAGCGAGCTACTCGAAAAGTATGGCATAAAATACAACACGATAACCGCAGGCAAAAACAAGAATATGGGCAACTTAAATGAGCCAATGACAGAAGAACAGCGCGCCATTATGCAAAGCATTGCCGATGAATGTTACGAGCAGTTTACTTCAATCGTGGCAGAAAGCCGCAATCTTGATATAGACAACGTGAAGCAATTAGCAGACGGACGCATTTACACCGCAAAGCAAGCTCTTGACCATGGTCTTATCGATGCTATCGACCGTTATCAAGGTGCAATCGATTTGTTGAGCAAAGATTACAACAGCGATGAAAATGATTTTGAAGTTGTTGATTATCGCCCAAAGAGCAAGAAAGAATTTTTAGATTATCTTTTAGAGGCAAGCAAAGAAGTTATACCTATGGCACTCTCTAAAAATCAAAAATCTCTCTCTCGTTCACCAGCATATTTATTTCTTGGAAACTAATTATTTTCTTTGCCGAATAAGATTTCGTGAAGAACATCTGCAAGAGTTGGGAGCATTAAAGGCTTTCTAAAAAAGTGCTTTATTCCCAGCTCTGCCATCTTTGCTTCTATCGTATTATCATCAAGAGCTGTAACAACGATTATTTCAGGCTTACCGAAGTTTTCTCCTTCTTTTATGCGGCGGCACAAATCAAAGCCGTTTACCTCTGGCAAATCAAGGTCTAAGATAACGCTTTTCGGGTGTTTTTCGCTTAATTGCACACCTGCGTCAAATCCATCGTATGCCTGATAAATCTGCATAGCCGAAAATCGCTTTTCCAAATATTTTGCTATAACAGCATTCAGTCCCTCATCATCATCGACAATTAACACGCTCTGTGAATGCAAGCGGTCTTTATTCTTGCAATTTGCGACAACCTCTTCAGGCACTCTCAAATTTCGAGAAAGCATAAACTCTGCCAAATCATCAGGATACACGCGAAACTGACCGCCAGGAGTCTTAAATGCCTTGAGCGCATTGCCACGAATCCAGTTAATAGCAGTCTGATTTACCACGCCACAGATTTTTGATACCTCAAGTGCAGAATACAGCACTGCCTTTTTTTCGTCTTTCATAATGACCTCTTTGTCTCTCTTATGATTTTACTAGAAAAACCAAGTCTACACAATCTATCATATATTTTTTTATCTTCAAGTCCTTTGTCTTTTAGCTTTTTATATTCTTTTTTGCATTTTTCATTTTCATCATTTTCGCTTCTTTCTGAAAAAAAAGTGTCTATCACGCTTACAGCAACATCTTTCTTTATTCCCCGACTTGAAAGATTCGCCATCATCTTTAATCTGCCCTCTCTTTTTTCTGCTCGCGAATGAAGATAGGAAAGACTATAGCGATAATCATCAAGGATATTCGTTGCTTCAAGATAGTCAAGTGCTTTAGAAATAGACATCTTATCAAAGCCCTTTGCTTCAAGTTTTCTTGAAAGCATATATCTGCATTGCTCTGCTCTCGAAATAAAGCTTACTGCGCATTTTTCGGCAAGATAGGCATTTTTGGCTCTCTTCATATCAAGTTCTTCTTCCTCGCTCAAAGAAAGAGGAGATATTTCAGCCGTAAGAGAATAAGACATAAGATTTTCTAATTTTTCAGCACTCAGAACGCTTAAATAGCTTTCTCTGATAAAAAAAGAAGGCTCCTCTGTAGTTGAGATTTTCAAACAACCAAAAGGAACCTCTTGAACTGCACATATAACCATGCAGAAATGCGAACTAACGCTTTGAGAACTGGAATCTTCTGCGTGCGCCGCGCTGACCGTACTTCTTGCGCTCTACCATACGAGAATCGCGAGTAAGATAACCGTTAGCCTTGAGAGCTGTGCGGCTGTCTGGGTCAATCTGTGTCAATGCGCGAGCGATACCATGCAAGCAAGCTGCAGCCTGTCCGTTCAATCCACCACCAGAAACATTGATTAAAATGTCATACTTGTTGTCGCTTGAAGTAACAACGAGCGGCTGATTTACAGTGCGGATAAGGTCGATGCTTGTGAAGTACTCTTTAAGCTCTTTTCCGTTGACAACAATCTTACCTGTTCCATCACGCATAAAAACACGTGCTGTTGCAGTCTTTCTTCTTCCTGTGCCAATAGCAATATTCTTAACACTCATGATAGACTCCTAAACTAAACTTCAAGTGGCTGAGGGTTCTGTGCTGTATGTGGGTGTTCTGCACCTGCATAAATCTTCACATTGTCCATCAAAGCTCTTCCGAGTCTTCCATTAGGAAGCATACCAGCTAAAGTTCTGCGGAATGGGTCTACAGGGTGGCGAGAAAGCAGCTCATCAAATGAGTACTCACGCAATCCATTTACGAAGCCAGTGTGATGGCGATACATCATATCTTCACCCTTGTTTCCAGAAACAGTAACCTTATCAGCATTGATAACTACTACATAGTCACCCATATTCTGATTTGGAGTGTAAGTAGCCTTATTCTTTCCGCGAAGAATAGCAGCAACAGCAGCTGCAACGCGACCAAGCGGCTTGTTAGCAGCGTCTACGATGTACCAATTGCGTACCTGTTCTTTTTCGTTTACGAAAATAGTCTTCATTATAGTACCTTAAAACAAAAATATTGCGCTTTCCACCTAGCATCGGCTTGTCAGCGTATTTCAGTGTTGAAGCATTCACTGAACTTACAATATACGGGGACTAAAATATATCATAAATTCAAAAATGATGTCAATATAAATTCTTTATTTAAAAACAGTTAATCCGCTCTATCTCTGACAAAATAGTCTGTAAAGCCCTGTTTTTCAAGGTCAATCAGCGTTTGCTGCACGTTATCCGTCGGAATATCGTGAATAACAACACGAATTACAGAAGGTCCTTTTTGGAACACCACATTTTCAAAGCCTGCGTCAGTAAGTCTTTTTGCCATATTCTCGGCGTTATCCTTTTTGCCGTATGCACCAATTTGAATATCCCACTTCAAAGAAGCAACTTGCTCTTCCTTCTTTCTAGCTTTCTCCGCAACTTCAGCAGCTTTGTTGCTAGAAGCCGTTTTTGTCGTCGTTTTCGTGGTGGTCGTCGTGCTTGTCTGATTTTTGCCCTTCTTTTCAATCGTCATCGTCTTAGTAGAGCTTGCAACCTCTGTTTTAGAATCAGAAACAATCTCAAGAGAAACCGTCGCCTCTCCTGCCTCTATCATATCCAGCTCAATCGCCGCCGCTTTCGACAAATCGATTTCTCTTCCTTTAGCGAAAGGACCTCTATCATTTACACGCACATTGACGCTTTTTCCGTTGCTCAGATTAGTTACCTTCAAGATAGTGCCGAACGGAAGCGTTTTATGAGCAGCCGTGTAATCATACATATTAAACTTTTCGCCGCTTGCAGTCTTTCTGCCGTGAAACTTGTCAGCATAAAAAGAAGCTACTACGCCTGTTTTAAACATCTCGTTCGCAAAACAAGGCACACACAAAGCGAAAAACAATGCCACAGAGAAAATCAGTCGTATCTTTCTCATATCATCTCCAAAATTACCCAAAAATCATTCAATTAAAATTATCGAAATATTATATAAAGTAATTTAGCGTTAAAACACTTTTGTCAGATTCCCAGTCTAGTATCGAAGATGAAATCAGTCTAGTATCGGAGTTGAAACCAGTCTAGTATCGGAGATGAAATCAGTCTAGTATCGAAGCTGAGGACTTTCTTTGTCGAAGTCGAGGACTTACTTTGTCGAAGCCGAGAACTTACTTTGTCGAAGCCGAGAACTTACTTTGTCGAAGCCGAGAACTTACCTTGTCGAAGCCGAGAACTTACTTTGTGAAAAGTAAAATCAGAATTGAGAAGTTTAGCCACAATAAAGCAAATTTGCTATTGATTATTTTGCATAAAAATGCAATAATTTGCATATATCTTGTATAAATACACTATGAGGCAATGATATGGCTACATTACGCGGTGCTTTTACAGCTCTTGTTACTCCAATGCATGCGGACTCTAGCGTGGATTATGACGGTTGGCGCAAACTCGTCAAGTATCAGCTAGAAAATGGAATCGACGGGCTTGTTCCTCTCGGGACAACAGCAGAAACTCCAACTCTCGATGAAAACACGGAAGAAGACAAAATCATCGAAATCGTTATGGAAGAAGTAAAATCATTCGAGAAAAAGACAGGCAAAAAAGTTCCTGTCGTCTTGGGTGCAGGAAGCAACAATACTCGTGATGCTGTGAAATACTGCGAAAGAGCCAAAAAAGCAGGAGCTGACGCAGCTCTTGTGGTTACCCCGTACTATAACAAGCCTTCTGACGAGGGTATTTTTAGGCACTTTGAGGCTGTTTCAAAAGTCGGCGTGCCTATCGTTGTGTACAATATTCAGGGAAGAACGGGAAAGAATATCCCGACCGCTCTTCTCAAGCGCATTGCCGAATTGCCGCATATCATCGCCGTGAAAGAGGCGAGCGGCAACATCAATCAGATGATGGACGTTATCGCAGAAATTAAGAGCAAGAAAGAAAACTTTTCTGTGTTGAGCGGAGATGATTCTTTAACGTTGCCGCTTCTTTCGGTGGGTGGCGATGGAGTTATCTCGGTTGTGTCAAACCTCGCTCCTGCTCTCGTTACCGAAATGGTACACGACGCGTTAGAGGGGAAATGGAATGAAGCAAGGACACTGCATTACAGGCTTTTGCCATTCTTTAAGGCGGCATTCGTAGACGGAAACCCGACTTCGATAAAGTATGCGATGAACGTCAAAGGATTGCCAGCAGGAGCAGTACGCTTGCCGTTGGTAGAAGTGAACGACAATGCAAAGAAAGTGATTGAAGCGGCTCTCAAAGAGTGCAATCTCTAAGGGCTTTTTGCAATCGATATTATAGGAGGATTTTTGTATGGCAGATAAGATAAAGGTCGGCGTGTTAGGAGCTACGGGAATGGTTGGGCAGAGATATATTCATTTGCTTGAAAATCACCCGTGGTTTGAAGTGTCGTATGTGGCGGCAAGCCCACGAAGCGCAGGAAAGGCTTACAAAGATGCTGTAAAAAATAGATGGCTCATCGGAAGCGATATTCCGAGTTCAGTGGCGGATTTGGTTGTAGAAGACGCAAACGACGCAAAGAAAGCATTGGGAAAGTGCAAATTTGTTTTCTCTGCCCTTGAGATGAGCAAAGACGAGATAAAGGCTTTGGAAGAAGCGTATGCCGCAGAAGGAATCCCTGTCGTGTCTAATGCAAGCGCAAATCGATGGACTTCCGACGTTCCTATGCTTATCCCCGAAATCAACTATTCTCATCTCGACATCATCGAAAAGCAAAAGGCTCATCACGGTTGGGATAAGGGATTTATCGCCGTTAAGCCGAACTGCTCGCTGCAAACGTATATGATGCCGCTTTACGCACTCATTCAAGCAGGCTATCCTGTAAAAAGAATGATTGTAACCACTCTGCAAGCCACATCTGGCGCAGGATACCCTGGAGTAGCTTCATTCGATATGATTGACAACATTGTGCCGTTTATCAGCGGAGAAGAAGAGAAGACTGAAAAAGAGTGCTTGAAGATTTTAGGAAAGGTGTCAGGAGAGGAAATCGCGAATGCAGATTTGCCAATAGTGTCTTCAACGTGCACTCGCGTGCCTGTCATCGATGGACACACAGCCACAGTGAGTCTTGAATTCGATTTGCCAGAGGAAAAGAAGCCGTCGCTTGAAGAGATTGAGCGGGTGTGGACTTCCTTTGCTTCTGTTCCGCAAGAGCTCAAATTACCAAGCGCACCAGAAAAGCCGATTGTCATTCGACACGAAGAGAACCGTCCTCAGCCTCGCCGCGACCGAGAAACAGAAAAAGGTATGGCGTGCGTTATCGGCAGATTGAGAAAGTGCAATGTGTTTGATGTGAAATTTGTTGCATTGAGCCACAACACAAAACGAGGTGCAGCTCTTGGCGGCATTTTGAACGCAGAACTTTTGAAAGCAAAGGGATTCTTTGAAAATTTGTAATATAGTACCATAAACTTAAAAAGGCTTTCAGATTTTTGCTGAGAGCCTTTATTTTACTTAAAAATACATTGACATTATATAGCTTTATAGCTAACATATCTAAAAGAAATCGATAAAGATGAATTTTTCTAAATATGAATATTCAAAGGAGCGTTTTGTATGAAAAAGTCGATTATGCTTTCTTGCATTGCAGTTGTTGCGGCAGGAACATTATTTTCTAGCTTTTCGCTGTTTGGTTCTGGAAAGAAGAAGCAGAAAATGAGCACGCAAGATGTCAGAGCAAAATCTGTTGTGGTGTATGCGTATGACAGCTTTGCAGGCGAATGGGGGCCAGGTCCTGAGCTCACAAAGCTCTTCAAAGAGAAAACAGGCTATGAGTTAAACCTTATCGATTGCGGAGACGCAGGGCAGGCTACAAGCAGGGCAATTCTTGAAAAGAACAAGGTTCAAGCAGATGTGCTTTTGGGAGCTGACAATAATTTGCTTTCTAAAGTGATAGAAGCGGATATTTTGGAAAGCTACAAGCCAAACGGAGCAGAAAACATCGAAAAAAGCCTTGAAGATGAGCTTGGCGGAAACTGGATTTTAACTCCGTATGATTACAGCCATTTCGCAATTATCTATGATACGCAAAGCAAGGTGGCAGAGCCGAAAAGCCTTGAAGATTTGACAAAGAGCGAATATGAAAAAAAGCTCATCATTATGGACCCTCGCACCAGTACTCCAGGTTTGGGCTTTGTGGCGTGGACAGTGGCGTTGTTTGGAGATAACGTCGCAGATTATTGGAAAGAGCTAAAGCCGAATATTCTCACGATGGCTCCTGGCTGGACGGCAGGATACGGGCTGTTTACTTCTGGCGAGGCTCCGCTTGTCATAAGCTATACGACAAGCCCTGCATATCACTATGAAGAAGATAAGTCAACTCGATTCAAGACACTCATCTTTGAAGAAGGACACCCTATGCAAGTTGAGGGCGTGGGTATCTTGAAAGGTGCGAAAAACAAGGAAGGCGCAAAGGCGTTTATCGATTTCTTAATCAGCAAAGAAGCACAGGCTGTGTTGCCGTTGACGCAGTGGATGTATCCTGCAAACAAGAGTGTTGATTTGCCAGAATCGTACAATGTAGCTGCTCCAAAAGCGACAAAGACGTTAAGCGCAAAGTCAAGCGATGTGGAAAAAGCAAAAGACGACGTTATCTCGTTATTGTCTAACTAAACGAATATAAATTGAAACGATTTATTCAAAGAGCGGTTGTTCTGTGTGCAATAATTATATTTTTTGCAGCAGTAGCCGCTTTTGTTTTGCCGCTGATATTCGCATTTATTCCGACTGCCTCCGCCTCATCTGCAAAAATGATTAGCTTAAAACAGCTATGCAAAGTTTCACTCTTTACGCTCTTACAAGCGACGCTTTCTGCTTTTATCGCCCTTGCCGTCGGGCTATGTGCCGCATATTTTGTTTCTCACAAAAACTTTGTCTTTAGAAAACTCTTAGCCTCCACTTCTGCCGTTCCGCTTTCTATTCCGCCGCTCATCATCGCTTTAGGATATGTGGGATTTTTTGGAATGAACGGAGGGCTAAACAGGGCTTTTTCTGCGCTGTTTCATACAGATAAAAAGCTCGTTACGTTTCTCTACTCTTTCAAAGGCATTATCATTGCGCAAGGGTTTTATAATTTCCCGCTCGTGATGTCCACGATTGCAGACACATGGGCTCATCTGTCAAAAGAGCAATCAGAGGCGGCCGAGATACTCGGAGCAAGCAAACTCCGCATTTTTTTCACTATCACGCTCCATCAGCTTTCAAGCTGCATTATAAGCTCTCTTATTCCTGTATTTTTGTATTGCTTTTTCAGCTTTTTAATCGTGCTTTTATTTGGCGGTGTCGGCACAAGCACGCTTGAAGTAGAGCTGTATCAAGCCGCAAGAAGTTCCCTTGATATGCGCTCCGCCTCATCTATCGCGCTCACAGAAACGCTCATCGCAATCGCAGTCGTCTTTCTTTACTCTTCGTTTGAAAGAAAAATCGCTGGCAAAAAAGCAGAAATCTCGGCATTAGAGCAAAAACGAGGGCGCATAACAGGAGTTGAAAGAGTGATTGCATTTCCTTTTTTTCTTCTTATCATTCTCTTTTTTGCTTCTCCTCTCTTCTGCATTGCCTTTTCTGCCTTTCCTCACTTTTCCCTCTCTGTCGCAAAAAAGATTATCGCGTCAAAAGGCTTTAGAACAGCACTTGTTCACACAATACAAACAGGGATTATGACATCTTTTTTTTGTGTTGTCGTTGCTTTCGTCTATGCAGTCTTTTTGCGCATAGCGTCAAAGAAAGATTCAACGCTGCTTAAAACGCTCCCGATACTGCCAATGGCGGTGTCTTCAGTGGTTATGGGGTTTGGCATAACACGGGCGGTGCAAAATGGAACAGTCGCTCTTCTTATCGCCTCGCAAACAGCCCTCATCTTTCCCCTTGCATTTCGCCAGCTTTGGGCAAGCATAGAAAAGATAAGCAGTGAAGCCCTCGACGTAGCGGCAATGCTTTCGCCTCATAAAACAGACACAATATTTTATATTTATTTGAAAAGCAGCAAGAGAGCAATAATAAGCTCCTTTATTCTCTGCTTTGCCTCAAGCGCAGGAGATACCACATTGCCGCTCGTACTTGCTATTCCTCATTACGACACGCTCGCCTTATACACCTATCGACTTGCAAGCTCATACCGATATGCGCAAGCGAGTGCTTCAGGCTTACTTTTGGGTATTTTGTGCATTGCGCTCTTTGCACTCGGAAACTTTATCAAGGAAAAGAAATAGTTTTTTACTAATATTTTTTACAACTTGACTAGTCATTTTTGAAAACTGTAAAAGACAGATTAAGAGGGAATATCGGCGTACATTTCTTTGGCGAGGGCAAGTATCATTTTGCGGTCGTGCGCGCCTAAATGCGCATAGTAGTGATAGAGCAGATTTATGTCGGCAGTGGGTGTGCGCGCGTCTTCGCCCGTGATGAGCCATTCTACAGACACGCCGAGCACCTTTGCGAGCCGCACCGCCACGTCCGCCGCAGGCATGCACCCCCGCGCGCCAACGTAGGTATCAAGCGAATATTTTGAAATTCCCGCTTTGTCTGCCACTTCTTTATCCAGCAAGCCCAAAAAATCAATCTGCTCCCGAAGCCGTGTCTTAAAATCCATATAGATACAATACTACTTTATTACTATTATTTTGCTTGAAAATTCGACTATAGTATATTATAATCTAAATAAATAAGACTATAGTCTGATTTCACGAGGAGAATTTCGTGCTATGGAAAATATTTTATTTTGCGTTTCATTACTTTTTCTTGTCGCAGCTCTAGCAAGTTATATTTTTGCTTTTTTATACAAAAATATAAAAATCCATACAAAGAAACACTGCTTTTTCTATACAGGCTTATTCTTATTTTTTGCAGATATAAGTATTCTTAATATTCTTTTTCCTTCTACTGCCATAGCAATTCTCTATTCTATTATAGTAGCGGCACAAATGACTATCTTAAGTGCTCCGTATGATTGTTTGCTTCATCAGGCTTTAGATATTGGGAACACTATAACTTATCTTTTTATAATTCTTGCAGTAGCAACTCCTTTAGCATGGGGAAGTCTTGTAGTTGCGTTGTTCCCTAATATAACACGTTTCTTCCGTTTTTGGATTTTTCACTGTTTTAGGAACGTATATTTATTTTCCGCTCTAAATGAAAATTCTCTTATGCTCGCAGAAGACCTATTCAAAAAGAATCCGCAAAGTCTTTTTATATTTTGCAGTTCACGCAAGAAAGAAGCTCTTGATTTTTCAGAACGAGCATATCTCCATGGTTTTCTTTTATATGAAAGGTCTATTGAAAATTTTATACGAAGCAAAAGGTGCAAAAAGAAGTGGTCATACTTTTTTATCTCCGAAAATCAAGATGAGAATCTTGAATATACAAAAGTTGTAGCAGAAAAATCCCAAGTAGATTCAAATTCGATTTTTTATCTTTTCTCTGAACATGAAGAAGCTCCGCTCGTTCTTGCCTCTCTTGAAAAAAAAGGCTTTCCTGTTATCCTTGTAAACAGAAATCGTTTCATTGCAGAAACATTAGTTTTTGAACACCCTCTTTTTGATGTCATCAATAATAATGAAATATCGGTCCTTTTAATCGGTGCAGGGAAAATCGGAAAAGAAATCTTAAAAACTATTTCGTGGAGCGGACAGTTTGGTGAAGATTACAAACTTAATATAACTGTGCTCGATAAAAATGCAGATATTATCGAAAAGAAATTTGCTCTTGAATGTCTTGAATTTTTAGAAAATGATTACGGAACGAAAGTTTCTATATCGTTCATAAAAACTGATATAGAAACTTCTGAACTTCAAAATCATCTCGACACTCATTGTGCAAATACAAACTACATTTGTGTTTGTTTAGGAAATGACGCACTTAATATCAAAACAGCGTTGTATCTTCGCGCATATTATATGCGAAAAAATGTAAGAAACAGTAGGAAACCGTTTATTGCAGTCGAAGTAAAAAACTCGCTAAAAAATTCCCTTGTTTCTCACTTTACAGTTCCTCATTCCAAAGGAAGCGGAAATTATAATCTCGTTCCTTTTGCAGCAAATTCTTCTGTATATTCTACAGCGTTGCTGGAATCTCCGATTTCCGCTATGGCAATGAACGCACATTATATTTATGAATTGCAAAGACTGAACGGAAAGACGACAGAAGAAGAAGCGAGAAAAAGTTTTTATCTTAATGAAGTAAGTGTTCGCTCTACAAGAGCAAATGTAATTCATATCAAAACAAAGTTGTTTCTTTTGGGCTATGAAGCAAAGCCAAGAAATGAATGCAATGAATATGAAAAACAAGAATCTCCGAAACTTGTTGCAGAATTAGAAGAAAGACTAAAAGAACCAGAAACGCTCCTTAGACTAGCAAGAATAGAACACGATAGATGGAATGCGTATATGAGGGCAGAAGGATGGTGCAAAGCAACAAAAACGCAACAGGAAGAAGCAGGAAGCCGCAGAAATGACAGAGCAAAACTGCATGCGTGTATATGCTCTTGGGACGAATTGGATACTGTTGATGTCGGTATAAAGAAATCTGACGAAACCTTTATTCAAGAACTCGCCGCAACTGCAGGATTAAAGCAAGCGGTACAGAATATGACGCATTTGGATTATGTTCTCATAAAATACAACGAGAGGGCGTAATCTATGAAAAATAATTTCAAGTATTTTGCGTTTATCAGTTACAGCCGCAAAAATGAAAAGGAAGCAATATGGCTTCAAAAGAAACTCGAATCGTATAGGTTGCCTGCAGTGCTTCAAAAACAATACGAAGGACTGCCTAAAAAACTGCATATTTTTCGAGATAAAACAGATATTTGTGCAGGTGATACGGTAGAAAATGCACTTTCACGGGAATTGCAAGATTCTAAAAATCTGATAGTGCTTTGTTCTCCTGATTCAGCAAAATCAGAGTATGTGAATTATGAAATACAAAGTTTCTTATCACTTGGCAGAAGCACAGAGAATATTTTTCCGCTTATTATTGCAGGTTCTCCAAGTGCAGAGAGCGAACAGTGTTGTTTTTCGCCCCAATTGAAAAATCTGAATCTCAATGCAGCCGACGTTATTGCCGACGGAAAGAAAAACGCTTTTGTCAGATTACTCGCAAGCTTGCTTGGAATAAAATACGACGACTTAAAACGGCGAGAGCATATTCGTACAGTTCGCAGAAATGCAGTTTCTATTTCGGCAGCGACTGTTTTTGCCGTGTTTTTATGCGCATTTCTCTGGTATATTACTCCGCATACCCGATATTACGGAGATTATATCACTCGCTGGGGAATCCCAGAGGGAATTGAAGAAACAAGGCTGACTTCTGATGATATAAAACATCTTCCAGAGCATTATAGAATTGTATATAAATGCGGTCGTCCTATAAAATTGGTTCACGAAAATTCTCATCTCGTTCCTATTGCAGAATCAACAAAATATGAACATCAAAACCGTCCTCAGCAAGCAGAATTTTATTACAAACATTCTTTTTCGCCGTTTATAGACATACAAAATTGGCAACTTGAAAGAGTTGTTTGCATTATAAATCCCAATCGTAGTGATTCGCTTCATAATCATACTATGCAAATTGTTTATGAAAATGGGGAGTCTAAAAACACTGTATTTGCATCTTTCTATTATGGCGCAGATACGCAAATACCGAAAACACTCTCTAATGATATTTTGTCATATCAGAATATATATTACTCTGATTATGAAAATCTTTTGGAAAGTATTCTTTATGACAATGCAGAAAGTTCTCCAGAATATAAAATGCTGTTTGATAATAGCAACATTTGCAAGCACAAGATTATATACGACGAGAACTCTGGTTTCGATATTGAAACCATATTCTATAGCCAAAACAAGCAAATTACTGCTGATAAAAATGGAATATATGGTTATAAGCGTAGTTATACGAGTAATGGATTATTGGAAAAAGAATCATATTCTATATGAAAATGCGCTTATGGATTCTTTCGCTGTATCGTATAAAAAACTAAGCTATTCTGATTTCAAATTAACAGCCGTTGAATTTTTCTCAGAAAAACTTACAAACAATGTATATAAATCTGAAATCGTTTTCAATGAGAGCAGAAATTTTGCAACTGAAAAGATTTCTGTTACAGTATCAGATGACAAAATTATACAAGAATTATCTTGGTTCGACGAGAAAAATAAACCAGCATTTAACAAATTACTAGGTTCTTCAAAAGATACTGTTGTTTATAATAAAGCAGGAGATTTAATTGAGATAACTTCGACATACGAGAACGTCATAATGTGTCATAAAATCAGTTATGATAATAAAAATCATTCTCAAAAATGGGAAACTTATGAAAATGATAATTTTTATTCTACACAGATTTGGTTCTATGATTCTGAAAATAAATTGATAAAATGCGAGTTTTATGACAAAAATAATTCTCTTTCACAAACAATAGCAAAAGAATATTCCTGCGAAAAAGGCGAAACAATCGAAAAAACTTATTTTGATAAAAGCGAGAGAACTCAAATTGAAAAATATGACATTTACGGGCGTCATATTGAAACGGCAATATCTTCTTACAATGCAAACATTTCTATAACAGCAAAAATTTTATACAATGGATTGAATAAGAGCATAATATATTATGAAAATAATGTTCCTTTTAGTCCAGTCAATAAAGGATTTGCAAGAGCAGATTTTACTTATGACAGCAGAGGCTTGTTGCAAAGTGCAGCGTTTAAAAATGAGAATGGAGAGAGTTCTGTACACGCTGTTTTGCAATTCAGCAAATATATTGCTTTATATACGCCAAGCGGATTATTGAAGCACGAGGAATTCCAAGACACAAATGGAAATCTTGTAAAGCCATCTCATCTGAAATATGCTAGTTTTGAAGCCGAAACTGATTTTGACGATAAATTTCTTTTGCACGGTAAATATATTTTGCCGAACGGAAATACTTCATCAAAGCGCAATGTTGCATATTTTAAAGGTCATAAAGAAAATAATAAAACTTTTGTCGTTTATTACGATATTTCAGATAAACCTTTATATCACTATGTATATAACTCTGATGGAATAAGAGAATATGTAGGTTTATACAGCTACAAAGAAAACGGCGATTTCATAGTATCAACAAACTCTATGGACAAAAAAATTATTTCCTCAGAGTATAAAGACAAAAACGGAAAAAATAAAAATCGTCCTAATAAAAATTATTCTGCGTTCAGAAACACATATCTTGAAAATGGAGAGAGTATAACAGAAACTATCAACGAAAACGGTTTTGTCATTTCCCGTCAGTTCTATGACACTATCGGAACTAATACAAAAAAGATTTCTTATAACAAAGACGGCAGTTATATAGAACTTATTGGAAATAAAACTTTCTCATACGATTCATCTGGAAACTTAATTTCTCAAACTGAACAAAAAATATTTGAAGATGGCTCTTATTCAGTTTATTTTACAGAGTACAAGTACAATGATTCTTTTTATTCTGTCCTTAATTTTACAAAAGAAAATAAATTAAGGAATAATTCTGACGGCTGGGCAAGAAAAATTGAATTTCTTGAAAACGGAATAAAAAGGACAAAATATCAAGACGCTGATAATAATCTTCTTTTCTATAAATCCGAAATGGTAGTGAAAATCTTAGACGTAGAGCAAGGCTCAATCGCAAAAAACGAGGGAGTACAAAAAGACAATATTGTGCTTTGCTTAGGCGCGTTTGATTATTTTGCAAACGGAAGCGAAGGCGATTTTGAGAAAAACAGCAGTCAGGAACTAAAGGAAGCCGTAATTTATAATCCTATTTCAAAAAAGATTGTAAAAAGTCACTATACCGATTCTTTCGGGATTTCGTTTAATTATTCATATTCTGAGGAAAATGCAATCTCGGAAATGAAAACAATCTATGACAACTGGATAAAAAATAATCCACAAAACTAAAGGAGAGTACCTACAATGAAACACTTTTTTTGCACTATTACAATTTTGTTGCTTTGTGTTTTTGCAGCTTCTGCTCAATCTACTCGCAAGTTTGCGCTTAAAACGGGCGTAGATAAAATGGAAAATAGCGGTACACCTTATAATCCAGAGATTGTTGTACAGGAGTGGCACAATGGTGGTAGCGATTATATTTCCTATTGTAATAATGGTAAATATATTTTTTCAGTAAGTGATTCTGACGTAAAACTTTGGGATTCTAAAACAGGATATTTAATCAGAAGTTTTTCAGACAGAATAAAATACCCAAAAAATGCAAGAATTGCTCCAGACTCTTCATATTTTGTGTACGAAAATGAAGCCAACAACATTGAAATATGTGATATAAAAACTAGGAAAACTATTACAATTTTTAATTTATTTTCTATTTCAAGCGATGAAAAAGCAACTGCGAAATTTGCTTTTTCATCAGACGGCAATTATTTAGCAATGTCATACTATGATAAAATCGTTATTTTCGAAGCACATTCATTAAAGCGAAAATATGTTTTGGAGTCAACTGAATTTTTTTATGCAGGTTTTGAAATGGATTTTAGCCAAGATGGAACATATTTAACAACAATCGCTATTCCAAATTCTGAAGACTATCAGAAACAATTAGGACAATTTATAAATGTAATTTGGAATGTTAAAAAACAATCCGTTGAACAAGTGCTATCGGCTCAGAAAGATAGATTTGTTACAGCAGTGGCAATTAGCAAGAATGGAAAATATAATGCACTCGCTTCCGCGGAAGGTAATGTTTTTATTTTTGATTTACAAAATAAAACATGGCTTAATATGTTTGCAGCAGGAAATAGTGGTTATCTTGTAAATTCTATGGATTTTTCGCCTGATGAAAATAATTTACTGACAGTAGATGCTCTTGGATATGTGGGACTATGGAACATTCAAAACGGGAAACAAATTGCACGTCGTACACCAACAAGCCTTGAACAATCAATGATGTATTTTGGAAATGCTGTGATTGATTCAAATCAATTTGCTTTTACAAATTATCATGGAATAGAAATAAGAAATTTAAATAATTTTAATTTACTAAAAACTAT
Source organism: uncultured Treponema sp. (assembly GCA_937901865.1). Classification (GTDB taxonomy): domain Bacteria; phylum Spirochaetota; class Spirochaetia; order Treponematales; family Treponemataceae; genus Treponema_D. Next base: position 52,085 of record CALDID010000098.1, on the reverse strand, counting down.
TTCGCAAAGTTCTGATATGAATACCTTATCATTTAATTCTAAACTAGGTTATTTATGTGCTTTTAAGTTTGGAGAAGGTATTCCTACTATATTTGATGATAACCGATTTTTTAAATACGATTTTCCGCATATAAGTTCAAATATGATAACAGCTCCAGAATTATTTGAAAATGGAATCTATTATGTAAAGCGTGATAAAAATAAAAATGTTCTGAAGCTTTATGATATTATTTCTAGACAAGAAGTTGATGTGATGGAAGTAATAAATTGTACTAATAGATATATATCTGCTGACAATTCAGGTCATATTGTATCGTATCCCAGTATAGAACCTAAGGGAACAAGAGTTAGAGTATTGGACACTACTAAAAAACTTCAGATAATGGATTTATTTTTGGACGGATATTATCATACTGTAAAAACAAGCCCATGCGGAAAATTTGTAGTCGTAAACGATGATAATGATAAAGAAAATCTCATTCAAAAAGATAGTATAATTATCAATATTTCTTCTGGCTTTCAAAAAAAATTTTCAGGTTCAAGAATTGAATCTGTGTCTTTCTCAAATGATGATACATATTGCTCAATCTGCGTGAAGGGAAATTTGATTATATATGATACGAATAGTTGGAAACAAATTTCTTCCTATGAAAATGGGTATTTTTCAGCGTTTTCCAACGATAAAAAGATGATTGCAGTATGCATTAATAAAGGTAAAACATCTGTTGTTCATATTTATAATTTTCAAGAAAATAATGATATAAGACAAATTAAAACGCAATCTGTTCATTCGTTATATTTTTCTAACGATGCTAAAAAATTGATATGCCAAGATTATGGGGGAATTATCAGATGCTATTCTGTACAAACAGGAGAACTTTTATCGTGTACAATTGCCAATACTACAGGTGATTGGCTTACTTACACTCCAGAAGGGTATTTTACTGGAAATGAGGACGGAATAAACAAGTTCGTGCACCTCGTGGACGGAATGCAGGTGTTTGAGCTCGGGCAGTTGTACGACACGCTCTATCGCCCTGATCTCGTGCAAGCAAAGCTCGACGGCAAAGACATCGGAAAACCTATTTTGCAGGAAATTGTAGCAACTGGAGATTCTCCCGCTGTGCAATTTACTAATATTCCGCTTGCAACGACAAGAAATGTAAAACTACAGTTCTCTGTACAGGATACAGGAGGCGGAATTGGATATGTGTATTTATCGCATAACGGAAAGGCAATGCAAGTATCCGCAGGAGAAGAGAGCAAAACTGGACGCAAATATATTTACACTTGCGATGTTACTTTATCGGCTGGAGAAAATGTCTTTGAAGCGTATGCTGCAAACAGAGCGAATAAAATTGAAAGCCGCCACGTTTCAACTTCACTGAATTGGCAAGGAAAAGTCGAAAGTGCAAATCTTTTTGTTCTCGCTCTCGGAGTGGATATTTACCATAATATGCCGAACAATAATCTAAAATTCTCTGTAGCGGATTCTACAGCAATTATTGAATCTTTCAAAAATACACCAGGAGGATTATATAACACCGTCAATGTAATGCCGCTTCTTGACGCAGATGTAAATGCGGAAAAAATACAAAGTGCATTTGATACTTTTGCGTCAAAAGTGAAGGCGGACGACGTGTTTGTGTTCTACATCGCAGGGCACGGCACGAACTACGGCGGCGAATATTATTATCTTCCCGCGGATATAAATATAAAGAAAGAATCCGAAATCGCTTCTGCGGGCATTTCAAAGCATTTTCTGACGGAAAATCTGTCAAAAATCAAGGCATTGAACTCAATTATCCTGCTCGACACGTGCTATTCCGGCGCGTTCATCGACGAAAAGCAGCAGGGAAATTCGCTCGCGCAGCAGACGGCGTTCGAGCACTTGGCGCACACGAGCGGTCAGGTGATTTTGACGGCAGCGACCGGCACGCAGTTGGCGAACGAGGGCTACGAGGGGCACGGATTTTTCACGTATGCAATGCTGGAGGCGCTTTCGGGCAAGGCGAATTACGACGGCTCTTCCGGCGTGTCGATAAACGAAATTTCAGTGTATATCAAGAATGAAGTGCCCGCAATCTGCGCGCGAATGAACCTGAAAACAAAGCAGACGCCGTGGAACTCGAAAATACACGGCGATTTCTCCGTGGTTGCCGCAGGAAATAAGCCGCCTGCGAAATCCGTCGTGCTCGCACTCGACGGCAGCAGCAAAGCACAGCCGTGGGTGTCTGTCGCAATCGACGACAGCGCGGTGCTTCAAGCGTCGGGCAATGCAAAAGGCTCTTCGGCGAGCAGCGGAAACGGCTCTGCGCCGAAACGCACTGAATCGCGAAGCGAACGCCCTGCCGTTTCTGCTTCCGGCGAACAGCGCAGCCGCGGCAACGGCATTTATTTCGATGTCGGCTTCCCGAAAGGCGCATTTTTCAGCGGAACGAGCGTCGGCGCAACGTATCTGCGCGGAGGAGAGCATATTTTTGCGGGCTTCGACGCTGCGGCAGCGTTTATGAGTTTGTCGGACGATTACAAAGACGAAAGCGACGTTTCTTCAATTCTGCTGATAAATGCAAATGCGCTCGCGGGATTTTCCTGCAATATTTCGATTTTCCGCCCGTATGCCGCAGCAGGAGCGGGCTTTTATGCCTCCAGCGTTTCGGGCGGGACTGACGGCGAGAGCGCACCAGCAGGACTTTCGCTTGAAGGAATTGCAGGGCTTGATTTTGTGTTCGGGAATTTCGTTCTCGGCGGTACATACAAATTGCGTTGCTTACTCGGCACAGGATTTATAGACGATTTCGGCTTCAGCGTCGGCTGGAATTGGTAAAGCGTAAAGTTCGTTTTTGGAATAAAATTACGGGGGATTCATGAAACATTTTTCTTTCTTTTTTGTGGCATTTATCTTGCTTTTTTCAATTGGCTGTTCTTCGTATTTCAATGAAATGTTTTCCGAAGTCAGCGATAAAATGCAAACTGCTACAGGCATTTCATATCCAAATGAAGAGAACAACACAAGCTCTGCAGCTTCGACTGCAACTGAACAAAACTCGGGAACACTCACATCTGAAGATGACAATATAGTTTACACTACGACAAATGAAGACTCTTCGCTTAATTCTGAATTATATACAAAAGGTAACCTAACTTCTGATTCAAGCACTGACATATACTGCTTCTCTGCAATAAAAAACAGTATATACAGTATTTATATCGATGACAAGTCTGAAGGTTCGGAATCTTATACCGCAGATATACAACTTTGTATAAATAACATACAAAATGAAAGTTCTGACTACATTGATTCGTCTTATAATTCAGGAAACATAAAGACGTTCAAAGCAGAAAAGAGCGGCTTATATTATATTTTTGTTTCCCCGAAAGACAAAAATTCCAACAACATCGGAACGTATGCTATTGCATTATCCAAAGAATCTGGAAAAGCAGAAACTTTATATAAAACGGAGAAAGGCTCTATTCCTTTAACAGCAGGAACAGTTTCTTTACTGGATTTATCTTCGTTTGAAAGTCCTGTGACGCTTATCTTAAAAGGGGCTTTTACGAATGATTCTGTTTTTGGATATAACATTTATAAAGTTATTGATAAAATAAAAAGTTCTCCTGTGGATATTACGCTTGATATGACTGGCGTAACAAAATGGGAGGGAAACGCTACTTTTGAAAATTGTACAAAACTTGTGTCTGTTTCTCTCTCAAATGATGTTGAGATTACCCAAAGTATGTTTAATGGACTAACTAATCTTGTTTCTGTAAAATTGCCAAATTCAGTTACAGAAATTCCTATCTATATGTTTGAAGGCAGCACCAATCTTTCGAGCATTGATATTCCTGCTTCTGTTAAAGTCATCGACGGCTCAGCATTCAAAGATTGTACAAATCTAAAGAATATCACCTTTGAAAGTTCAAACACTTTAACAGAAATAGGTTATAGAGCATTCGAGAACTGCACAAGTCTCTCGAATTTTGCATTACCAAACTCTTTGAATAAAATTGCTTCAAGTGCGTTTAAGAGCTGTACAAGTTTAACAAGCATTACAATTCCTAGCAATGTTTCTGAATTAGGAAGTGCTTTCGAAAATTGCACAAATATTATTGATGTTGTTATTGAAAATGGGCTTACAAAAATCGGCTCAATGGCATTTTACGGTTGCAAGAATCTTAAAAATATAACAATTCCAAACAGTATAACTGAAATTGGACTAAGTGCTTTTTCAAATTGTACGAGTCTTGAAACAATTTCTCTGCCAGACAGTATAAGGCATTTCGGAATTTGCACATTTGAAGATTGTACATCATTGAAAAGAATTACACTTCCTAATAGTTTAGAATCCATAAATACATCTCTTTTCAATAACTGTTCTAATCTGGAAGAAGTTATAATTCCTTCATCAGTAATAAGAATATCGCACTATGCCTTTGCAGGTTGTAGCAATTTAACAAGTATTTCATTACCGCCAGACCTTGAAAAAATAGAATACTCTACATTTGAAAACTGCTCAAATCTTTCAAGTATTACAATCCCTGAAAATGTTTGTGAAATAGGGTATAGAGCTTTTTTGGGTTGTTCTTCATTAACAGATGTATTTTTTCTTGATACGTCTTCTACATGGTCTGTCAACAACACTACATCTGTTGTCGTAACAAACTCTAAAACAAACGCTGTTAATCTTACGGAAACTTATTGTTCGTATTCGTATACATGGAAAAAGAACGAATAACTCAAAAAATGTAGCTATTTTATATAAAATATCATATCTAGTTTTAGAAAAGGTATGATATCAAAAAAATTATAGAGGAGTGAAATGAATTGATGAAACAGATTTTGTGCGGTTTGATTTTGTTTTTCGCTTTGTTTTCGCTCAATGCGACAGGCTATCTTCACGATGAGGACGGCAGGCTTAACACGGGTGAGTTTGAGTTTTTAGGCACAACAGAAGATTTTGATTCATTTCTCTTTTTCCTGCAGTTTAAAGAATATGCAAAGGGAGAACTTGCAAAAAATACGCCTGCAAAAACGGTGCGAGAAACAAACGACCTCACTTATAATGAGCTGCGCCTTATGTGGAATATGCTCAAAAACAACGGCTTTCGCGAGGGCGATATTTATCAAGTGTGGATACAAAACTATCGGCACGAAGTATATCTCATTGTGGAAATCCGAAAAAACGATGACGACTTTACTACGATTTGGCATGCTTTTGAAGTCGTTCCGCTAGAAGAAGGAGAACTATGACGTATATAATTTCTATAGGATTTCTTATTGTATTATTTTTCGGCGGCATTATAACAAATAAATTAACAGTTGGCGGATTCGTTGATGTTCCAAGTGCTTTCGTAGTTGCAATCACTATTTTTACGGCTCTGATTGCAACAAACTCGATAAGGGATTTTTTTAGGGCGTTGAAAGTTGCTATATCTAAAAAAGAATATGCGGCTTTTCAAATTTCTAACTCAATAACAGCCGTTACTCTTGTAATACATTCTCTTTTTGCAGTTGCAGGATTTTTTCTATTTGTAAATGGCTCGATTCTGATTTCTCTATGGGATTCAAAAAGTGAATGGGGAGTATATATGGCTTTAGCTCTGCTTACCCTCTTTTATGCAGGAGAAATTATCATTGTTTTAATTCCTGTAAAATACCTATTGCAAAAGAAATTATTTACGAAAAAGAGAAGCCTTGAATTAAAGAAACAATATAATTTTTCAAAAATACCTTGCTTGTTTTTCATTATTTTTTTGTTAGGATTTGCATTTTTATTTTTACTCTTAACCGCAACAAATATTTTTATTGTAACGAATTATCCGCTAGAAATAGCGAATTCTCTGATAAAAATGTATATTTTCTTAGTTGTAACGTCATATATTATTCTTTTTTCTGCAAAATTATTCATCGCATATTTTCGCGCAATAAAGATTTGTGTTACAGGAAAATGCAATGAATCTCTTTTGCAACTGACAGAATCTAAAAATGCCGTGCTATTGACAATCATATTACGCTTCCTGTTTGCTGTTATTGGTGCGGTATTTTTGTTCATAAGGATTCTTAGTAATATCGAAAATGCACAAGAAGCGCAATTTCAATTTTGCTGTTTGCTTTTTTTGATAGCACTTTCATTTTTTAATGCACTATATTTGCTTTTGATACACGCAAGAATTGAAAAGTGTATCACCTTTAAGCTCTATAGTGCAATATAAAAGACTCAGTTACAAAAAGTATGCTGATTTTTTACAGACATATCGTTCATAATACTTTTTCGATAAGGAGAACTATGAAAAAATATCTTCTATTATTATGGGGCATTGCTTTGCTGAATCTCGCATTATGTGCGGAAAGTGCGCCGAACTGGCATAAAAAGGCAGAAAAAACATATCCGTCAGCACAATACATCAGAGCAGAGGGCGAAGGCAAAAGTGCAAAAGGCGCAAAAAATGACGCGATAAATCAGATTTCCCTGTATTTTGAAACGAAAACGCAAGGCGTTACGCAAGCGGTGGAATCAGCCTCGCTGGTGATTGACGGCGACAGGGAACAGTTTTCGAGCGATAAGGAATTGCTTTCGCTTACAAAAATTGAAAGTGCGGCAGAATTTTTTTGCTTGAATTTCACCGATGTATATTACGACGAAAAACACGACACCTATTTTGTTATGGCATATATTGATAAAAAGGACGCGGCAGCAATCTATAATTCACGGATATCCGCACTGCTGAAATCAATAAACGGCTATACTGACTATGCAAAATCCGAAAAAGAAGCGTTTTTAGCGATAAATGCACTGCATAAAGCAGCGGTGTTAGGGGAATTGTGCGAGCGATATATAAAAGCCGAAAACACGATATATCCCAGCGATACACAAAAATATCAAGAGGTGCTCGAAGAAATAGCCCAGTTGCACGTTGATTATGCGGTGTTGAAAAAGAACATCACGTTTTCGGTAGTGCTCAGCGAAACAGAACAGCGGTATGACCCGCTTTTTGCCACGATTTGTGCAACACTCGAAAAGCGCGGTTATGTGTATTCGCACGAAAATGCCACATACACGGTAAATGTTGCGATTTCTGCAATAGAAGAAATCTACGATGTGGGGCTTTTTGTGCGTCCGTCGATTATGATAATCATTCAAAGCAAAACGGGAACAAACGTGTATACGTATTCCAAGACATTCCCACGAATGTCGTCTAAAACGCTGGAGCAAACATATACGCGCGTCGTCAGCAAACTGAAAAGCGATATTGAAGAATATTTTTTGGCAGATTAAGCGTTTTTTCGCACAGTATTTATTGTATGAGGAGTTTTTTATGAAGAAAATACTATTGATGGTTGCCGCATTTTTTGCACTTGTATCTATGGTCGCTGCAAAAGAACTTACAGTTGAGCAATCGCTGAGGAATGCGGCGCAAGAGATTGCGGAAAAGATTGACGGAAAGGTGAAAACCATTATCGTTATTTCAATTCACAGCAAAGACACAAAAGACAATCTGTGGGCTTTGAATGATTATCTGGTAAGCAGATTAACTCACGAGTTCACCAATATTTTGGAAGAAACAAGCGTTGCCGAGCGCGATGAATACACTCTTGCGCTCATACAGAAGGAACTCAATTTTCAGCGGTCGGGCGAGGTCAGCGACGAAACGATTTACGAAATCAGTCAGGCTCTTGGCGCAGACTGTCAAATCTCTGGAGAAATCCAATCGACTTCAAGAGGCTGGGATTTGCTGTTGAAAGCGACGACTGTGGAAAGCAAAAAGCAATTAGCAAGCGTGATGTGCGAGGTGAGCAAAAAAGATAAAGAAATCAAGTATCAGGTAAAGAAATCGAAAGAAAATCCAGAGCCTGTGTACAAAATGCCGTCAAAGCGCGTGATACAGAGCGAGAATGCAATGACGCAGGGAGCGACGGACACCGCGCAGGGACTTATGGCAGAGATGATTGACACGAACGGAAATGCAGTGAGTGTGCTGCACCCGAATGATATAATTCGGTTTCGGGTGAGTTCCGCGAAAAATGCGTATCTGGCGATTTTGTGTATTGATGCCAAAAAAGAAGAAACGTGGCTTCCGATACAAAACAACTACATTAAGGCAGGAGAAAGCCGTATTTTTCCCGATATTCAGGGCGCAGTGCTGCGGGTTGAAAACGGCGTTTTTGGCAAAGAGAGCGTAACCGTGTACGCAGCGGCGGAAGAAAGCGATTTGCCGAGTCAAACAAAAAAGATGGGAACACGAAGCTTTTCGTTTGAACGAGAAAAAGGCGAAGTTATAGAAACCGTCATTGAATATCAAGTGAAAAAATAAGTGAATGAACAAAAACTCTCTCATTTTTACTTTTTTCTCATTGAGTTTTTTGCCGTTTAGCTTTATATTGAAGCTAGAGTAATAAGGCATGTTAGTGTTATGTTTTTAGTAATTTATATAATACCATAACTTCTTTCTTATTACTTTTTTGGAAGTGTTTCAAAAGGTATGCTTAACCGTATGTCATTCCCATGCTTGACACTGGAATCTATCCTACTTGTGCAGTAGTAAGCCCCTTACTTGTGTAGGAGTAAGCCTATTACTTGTGCAGGAGTAAGAGGCTTACTAGACCTGTTCACAAACCTTATGTCATTGCCATACTTGATACGGCAATCTATAGTAATATAGGCGAAAAGATTATCGGGTCAAGGTGAGATAATGACACGCTTTTTCTAGCATACCTTTTGTAACAGCTCTACTTTTTTAGCATACTTTTTATAACACTATCTAATATGGAAACAAACGCACCTAAAAAAAAATATTTTGAAGCGATTCATTTAATGCATTCGTGGCAAGATTTTAGCCTTGATGTGAGCTTTTCATCAGAGAAAGGAGAGATGACAAGCATTGTCGGGCCGTCTGGTTCGGGAAAATCGACCATACTGCGCCTTATCGCAGGGCTTGAAGAGGCAGACGAAAGAGAAAAAATATATTTAGGAGAAACCGACATTACACATACGCCGTCGGGCTCTCGCGGAATTGGGTTGGTGAGCCAAAGTCATTCGCTATTTTCGCATTTGCGAGTTGAAGATAATGTGGGCTATGGGCTTGTTTGTCGAGGAATATCAAAAAAAGAAAGCAGAAAAATGGCGTGTGAGCTGTTAGAGAAAGTTGGGCTAAAAGGCTTTGAAAAGCGGTATCCCGACACGCTTTCTGGCGGAGAAGCGCAAAGAGTTGCATTGGCTCGCACGTTGATAGTAAAGCCGAAACTCATTTTATTTGATGAGCCGTTAAGCGCACTCGACGCACCATTGAGAAAGAAGTTGGCGAATGAGATACGCCACTGGCAAAGGGAAATCGGCTTTACAGGCATAATGGTAACGCACGACATTGAAGAGGCAAAAGCAATAAGCGACCGCATTATTTTAATCCGTAGCGGAAAAAAGATGTGGGAAGGGAATGCGAATGAGTTTAGCGAAAGCCTTATGGACTTTTCACAATCATAGAAAAACCGTATAATCGCTTGTATGATTAAGCACTATCTTACAATTTTTGTTATTTCGATGATACCGCTTATTGAGCTTCGAGGAGCAATTCCCGTTTCTCAAGGGCTAAACTTGCCGCTGTTAGCGTCGTATGCGGTTTGCATTGTGGGGAATATGATTCCTGTGCCGTTTATATATCTTTTTGCCCGTCGCTTGCTAGAGTGGGGAAAAGATAAGGCAGTGATAGGCAAGTTCTTTACGTTCTGTTTAGAAAAAGGCGAAAAAGGCGGCAAGAAGCTCCAAGAAAAAGCAGGAAGAGGATTATTTGTCGCACTTCTGCTCTTTGTCGGAATTCCCCTGCCAGGAACAGGCGCGTGGACAGGAACACTTGCCGCAAGCCTGTTGGATATGGACTTTAAGCAGACAGTTCTCGCAGTTATGTCTGGCGTATTGCTTGCAGGCTTGATTATGCTTGCAATGAGCATCGGCTTTTTCGGTGCGCTGGGGGCTGTTGCTTCTTAATCGCTGTTTCTTACTCTGCAATAAAGTAGCGGCTTGGAGATGTTTCTATTACGCTTTCAGGACGTGTTACAAAAGGTATGCTGAAACAACAAGGGGAAAAGTTGTATTATATAGTCTACGAAAAACATAAAACAAACTTGTCCCCATTGTTGTAGTATAAATATAAAACGAAACGGCAAAAAACGCAATGGGAAGCAGAATTATTATTGCAAAGATTGCCGAAAACAGTTTCTCTCTCACTCCGATTACCAACAAGCAGGTCGTGATAAAACTTTGCTTAGATATATCGCACGCTCCATAGCCAATGGGCTGTCTATTCGTGGTATACGGAGAACTTTTGGTGTAAGTTTTTATGCAATTTACAAGATATTAAAGAACCTAAAATATGCGCATAGACCAAAGCAAAAATATTACGACACACTTGAAGTTGATGAGTTTTGGACTTTTGTTGGCAGCAAAAAGCGAATAGTTTGGCTTATTTATGCATATCATAGAGAAACTGGGGAAATAGTTGCTTATGCTTGGGGAAAGCGAAATACACATACTGCCCAAAAATTGCGAAACAGATTAAAATCTCTTGGAATTAGCTATGGCGCAATTGCGACAGATAAATGGAATAGCTTCAAGAAAGCGTTTAAAGACGATGTACATTTTCAAGGAAAGTGGGCTACGAAAGGAATTGAAGGGAATAATTGTAGATTAAGGCATTTATGCAGAAGATTTTTTAGGAAATCTTGCTGTTTTTCAAAGAAGTTCTTTTATCATTTCAAAGCCTTTCTTTCTGTTTTATATTTCATTAATCGTAAATCATTTCTTCTTCCAGCATACCTTTTGTAACACTACCCGCTTTCAAATGCGCGTAACACATCTTCTTCGCTACAGTCTTCTATTTGCAAGCTAAGCTCTTCGCTCCAATACGGATTATCCCAAAAAGCCACATTCTCTGCGATTTGCAATCCCTTATCTTTTACCCCCTCATATTCACTCGCTATAGTGAGTATTCTCCATTTTTTACAGCCGTTTAGAAGTTTTTTTTCTGTACAATACGATTTTGCTTCTGTAATCGCTTCTTTTACAAGGCTATCAAGCGCATTAAACTTGCTTTGTTCAGAGAGCGCAAAAAACGCATTACAAAAATAATCCTTCCCAATACTATTGCAATTAGCTGAATAACAAACTCCATACTTTTCCCGAACCACATTATGCAAAGCGACATTATATATATCAGTGGCAAGCAGTAAAGCTGCATACTCATTTGGGCTATTGCAGTTTGTTTCAAAAGCGCGAAATACTAAAGGTGCATACTCACATTCTCTATGATGTATCTTTACGCTTTGTGTATTGCGTATTTTTATATCGAACAGAGGAGTTTTGTTATCAACCGCTTTTATCTTTGCGACAGACGATTCAAGAAAGTCTATCAGTCTTTCTGTATCTACGTTCCCTGTAGCCACTATGAAAATATCATGTGCATTAAGAATACGCTTATATATTTTTTTCAAAACCTTTGAAGAGATGTTTTTTCTTGATTCATTCGTTAGATACGCTGTCGCTACAATGCCATTATCTCGGTATACAGCTGAAAGCATTTCATAAAATAGAGCATTATCGCTGCTCGCAAAAAAAGTAGCTACTTCCTCTTTTGCCTCATCTTTTCTTTTTGCAATTTCCCTTGTATCAAAATATGGTCTTTGTATGCCGTCGGTAAAAAGAGGCAAACAAGAGAAAAATTCCGAAGAAGAATCACTGGTAAGCTGTAGCAAAGAATAACTTTGGCAACTCACATATCGTATTTTGCTGTTGTTAGCGCGCAAAAAGGCATTGCGCTTTTTCTTTCGCCATTTTCTTGAAGAAGTAGCCATTACATTCAGCACTTCGTCTTCTAATCCCGACTCATTTTCCTCTAAATGCGCACAGCCTCCCTTTATCCCAAAGGTTAAGCCCACTTTTTCTTTCGAGCTATCTTTTTGGATATATACTTTTATGCCGTTAGAAAGTTCCCTTTCGTCTATTTCCCCAAGAATTGCACAATTATGACCTTTGTAATCATAATAAGAAGTTGGCGAATACACACTCCCTTGTTCGACACGGCTCTGTATTTCTTCGGTTTCTGCTATCGATTCTCTTTTTTCTTTCTCATTCCACCATGCAAAAGAGTTATCTTTTACGATAGAAATCCCCTGCTTTTGCCATTGCGATTCGTATTTTCTCATCGTTTCTGCGCTTACAAAGATTTCTATCAACGGCTCACTTTCAAAGAAGTATTTTTCGATAAAATATCGCATTGCCTCTACATCTGTTTTTTGCATATTTTGAGGAAAATCGCTCAAATAATATTCATCTTTCAACGCCCAAAAATATGCAAAATTTTGTAACAGCGATTTTGATACTTCATAATCCAATTCATAATCTTCTAAAAAAGAGTTTACACATCTGCTTTTAATATCTTGAGAAAAATAGCTTCTCTCATTCATTATTTTTGTCAAAATCTTTTTGCGCAATACCTCTAAAAAAGAAAGAGAGTGGCGGACAAGATTTTTATCTGCTTTGAAATCCATATAAAACAAAAATGAGTTCGTAAAATTAAATCGTGTTGAAGCAGTTTCTTTTTTAAAGCGAGAAAATAAAAATTTTTTGTCGAGTATTTTTCCATACTGCACTTCTTCCTCATCTAAAAGCCGCTTTAAGTATTCTGCCGTATATGTATCTGAAAAATCAACAGCTCCATTTGGAGAACGAAAATTGAGCTTTACATAAGAATGATTGCCGCAAAGAGTATCGTCTTGTATAACTGCAATTTCTGTTTCTGTGTGTTTTGCCTTTGATTGCACCAAAGAAGGCGTTTTAATCGCATTGCTTTTCCACGAGCCAAAAATCGCATTTACCACTTTTTTCAGTTCATATTCGTTTACATCGCCGTATATAAAAATCGCTGTGCTTTCAGGATTGTAAAACGCTTTTTGTATGGCTTCTAAATCTGCTACACGCGCATTTTCTATATTTTCAATGCACCCAATTACATCGAACATATACGGAACATCGCCAAACAGTTTCGCGCTCTCTTAATAAGTAACGCTATTTATGTTTTTTCCCAAATTCAGTTTTATCTCATTGATGACGACTTTCTTTTCTCGCTCTAGCTCATCTTCATCAAATTTAGGGCTTCTCAAGGCTGCATTAAAATAGGCCAAGCACTCTTCAACTTTATCCGACGGAAGATTACAAGAAAACAGTGTTTTGTAAAAATCAGTTTCCCCATTGTAATTCCCCAAAGAATTGAGAGCTATCCACGAATCTTTTGAACTCGGAAACAAGGCATTCGCTTTGAAAGCCATGTGTTCATACAAGTGAAACAGCCCCGCAGTTTTTGCACTCTGATACACAGAGCCAGCTTTTACATCGATTTCAATATAAACAGTCGGCTCTGTGCTATCGTTTGCAATGAAGATTTCAAGACCATTTGACAGCGTTACGCCCTCAAGCCCTAAAATCTCGTTTGCAAAGATACTCAAAAAAGCGAATAACTGCATAAAAATTGCAAGTATTATCTTTTTCATTTTTTAAAACGCTATCTTGTCTTTTTCTTCTTCGCCTGTAACAGCAAACCACCGCGAAGGAGAGTCAATCCAATACTTTTGGAATACACTTTTGACCTCGTCCGCTGTTACCTCGCGAATACGCTGGATAAACTCCTCCATATGATGTACGTTGTCATATTTCGCTTTGCCGATAACAATGCTATCTGCTTTGCCAGAAACATACTTCCAATCTGAATACATATCGATTTCAAGCGCGATTTTCGCCCCATCTAACAGCTCTTCAATAGTTTGAGCATTTTTCATATTCTCCCTTGCTTCGTTAATATACGAAACAAAGTTCTCAACATCACTCACTTTATAGCACCATTCACTTATCACTTGCTCATCAATATAAGACTGAATACCATAGCAAGCTCCGTGCTTTTCGCGAACGATATTAAACAACTCCGTGCTATAGATATTGCTCGCAACCAACAAAGCGACATATTCTTTTGACAATTTATCTACAGAACATTCGTGCACACATTGCGCAAAAGCAAATCCGTTTGCATTAGAACTCACTTCAACACACGGCTCTGCCCCTTTTATCTCAAGAGGTGGCAGGAAATATCCTTTTTTCTCGCTTTGTTTTAGCTTGCCGAGCGTTTTATCAAGTTTTTTAATGAGCTTTTCTTTGTCTACATTGCCTGTTGCGACAATAAACATATCACCGCTATTCATAACCTTGTCATACAGGGCTTTAAGCGAATCTTTTGTAATGAAATCAAGGTCTTTAGAAACAACACCAGAATTTATTGCATAGTCATAATCTGCAAAAATGCTTTCTTGCACTTTGAATCTCAACTGATAATCAGGCACAGACATCATGTTCGTATATTTATATTCAACAGAACGCTTAACATCATCTATCTCTTTTTCGTCAAAAATCGGGTGCAATATGCCGTCAACAAAGACATCGAGCGGCTTTTCAAAGTTGTCATCAGCGTTTGAAATCACAAGCTGCAAATCGCTATACATCGTATTATCATAATAATCAATGCTAAAATCCAAATCTTCCTCTAGCGATTCTCTTTTGTCGTGCTTATACTTTTTTGAGCTGAAGTCCATCAGATGAAATAGCATACTTTCTAAGCCTTCTTCGCCTTTTGCAATGTGGTGTATGCCGCCTCGTAGCACAAACGTAACAGCAAGTGATTTTTGAGATTCTCTATCTGATTTCTGCACATAGACCTTTATACCGTTTTTGAGAGAAAGTTCTTCGATGTCGCCGAGAGAGATTTTTTTGTTCTCTGCACTCAATCGACCATTCGGCACATAGATTCCGTCGGTTGTCGTAACGATTTTTTTCTCTTCGGCATATTTTGGATTTTTCCACCATACATACGAATCATCTTCGATAACAGTAACGTTTTTTGCGCGAATACTCTCTTCTAATTCCTTAAAATTTGCATTACTCATCGTAATCACAATGAGCGGATTGAGATGAGTGAAATACATATCGATATACTTTTTCATTTTATGCTGAGAAATATACGATTCTGCATCGTCTTCGTAGTGCAAAAAATAATCAGCACTATCTACCGTCCAAAAGTATAGCAGATTATCGATTGTCGATTTTTCTGCAAGATACGAAAAGCCATACTCTTCATCAACGTCATCAATAAAGTCTTGTATCTTAGAATCGCTAAAATTTGCACTATTTTCCGCTATTTTAGGCAAAATATCGTTAATAACTTCATCTTTGAAATATAAAGCATCATCAATTATGCTTTTAGATGGTTCTTTTAGCGCAATATCGTAATGAAATAGACCAGAAATACGACCAAAACTATATCCAATGCCGACAGAATCATCATCAAATAAGTCTAATCTCTTATCAGACTTGATGGATTTTTTATAAATCCCGTCTTTTTTTCGTAATAAATAAGCAAGATAATCCTCAACATAAGAATCATCTAAATCAAAATCTGCGTCAGGAGCGCGAAAATAGACATTTATCCGTGTTAGATTATCAGAAACAGAATCTGTCGGGAAAACAGCAATCGTCGGCTCTTTAAGAGGATTTTTGCTCATACTTTCAAGCTTTTCCTGCACCTGAGCCTTTCCGTTTTCCCACGAGCCAAAAATATCTCGCACTAACGGCATAACCTCGTCAGCCTTTACATCGCCTGCAATAAAAAGCGCGGCATTACTCGGAATGTAATACGTTTTTTGCATTTCGCGCAAATCTTCCACCGTCGCATTGCGAACAGCATCGAACGAACCGCCCGAATCGCGCTTGTATGGCATTTTTGGGAACAACGTCGTATTGACATACTCCGAAAGCCAACTGCTTTGCTCTGCCGCATTACCCTCAATTTCTGCAAGAACAACTTTCTTTTCTCTTTCTAACTCTTCTTCATCAAGCGCAGGACTTCTAATCGCCGCATTCCAAAACGCCAAGCCCTCTTCAATCTTGTTTGCAGGTAAAGTGAAATGATATTCAACGCAATCAGAGCTTGTTGTTCCATTATTCTCCGACACGCCAAACTTTTTCATTGCATTATTCATCTCTTTTGCACTGCTATAAAGCGAATTGCTCTTGAACATCATGTGTTCATACAAGTGAAACAAGCCTGCTGTTTTTGGCGTTTGCGCAATACCGCCTGCTTTTACCGCAATTTGAATAAAAACCGTAGGGACTCTATCGTCTTCTGCAATAAACACCTCTAAGCCATTAGAGAGACGATAGCGGTATAGATTTTTAATACTCGTCTTTTCCGCAGACACCCTACACACAAAAGCGAACAACATCGCTATGATAAAAAAAATCCTCTTTGTTATCATTCAATATAACCTCTATAGCAGAGTGTACTGATAACAAAAAGGTTTTACCATAGCGTTTGACGTAAATTTGAGAGAATTGAGAAAAAACTATTTCTTATGCACTATATCTACAATGTGCGCACTAGAACCAAGCAATTCACTGCGCTCACAGATAGAAAGATGATACTGCACAAAATAGGAAAACTCTTCCTCGCTTAATGCCGCAAGCTCCCGCCGCATATAATCAGCCGCGCCATCTGCTGCGATTATCTTTTCGCGCTCTAAATTGCTCTTTTCGTTCAAAGATGCAATATCTTCTAAGCGGACATAACTATATAAATCATCGCTTGAGAAAATCCCGTGAAAATCTGAGGTAAGCGTTCCTTTCTCGATACATTCTTTGATGTGCCGCTCTTTGAAGCAATAGGTGAGCACACTGTATTCATTCATAATGTATGCAACAAACAGCTTTCCCTCTTTTTTCATAACCCGAGAAGCCTCTGACAACGCCTTAAGCCGCTCTTCTCCACGGTGAAGATGATAGAGAGGTCCAAACAAAAGCACGATGTCAAACTTTTCATCAGGTAAAAAATGCAAATCCATTGCATTTCCTTGCCACGTCTTGACCTGAGTATGCTTTGCACGGAGCTTTTCAAGATTCGATTTCACTAGCTCCACAGCGGTAACATCGTAGCCCTCGTTAGAGAGAGCCACGCTATACCGACCTGTGCCAGCTCCTATATCGAGGATTTTGATTTCATCTTTCGCCTTGCCAAGCGTATTTAACGTATCGTTGATATACTTCATCGACGTGATAAACTCAACTTGACCATGACGCTTCAAAAGCCTCGATTCTTCGTCAAACTTGCCGTAGTATTTTTCAAGAGCTGTCATTGGCATAAAAAACTAGAACTTGATTCTGTCTTTGTCTTCTGGACCGACAATCACAAACCAACGGGCAGAGCCGTCTACCCAATACGTTTGGAACGCCGCTTTTATCTCGTCCGCCGTAACTGCTCTTATCTGCTCTAAGCGTTTTTCGCCATAATACGGGTCATTGTAATTCTTGATATTGTTTACGATGCTAGAAGTCATTGAGCCAACTGTCGCTTGAGAAGCATAGCTTGCATTGATAAATTTGTTCTTGTAGCCATCAAGTCTGTTCTCTACCGTCGTAAACTCATACTCCCCCACCTCATTTGCTGTTTCGATGAGCTTATCTTGCGCCATATAAGAGCGAGCTTCAGCCATATCCTGCACAAAATTATCAAAGTCTGACAATTTAAACAAGTATTCAACACCATAGCTCGCCTCTGTGCTGCCGACAAAGCTAGACGGGCTGTAGCAATCGCCATAATGCTCACGAACGACATTAAACATCGTGTCAGAGAAGATATTGCCTGCGATTTTTGCTGCAATGTAATCGCTGTCTTTGAATGACGGGCTTTCAAACACTCTCGCGACAAATCCTGTGCCCTGTGCCATTGGGTGCGCTAAAACTACATTTTCGCCAGAGATTTTAATGCGAGGAATCTCTTTTGTGTTTCTCGCACTGCCGAGCCCTGTTTTTATCTTTCCGATTGTCTTATTAAGAGAGGCGACCAATTTCTTTGCGTCAATGTTTCCGCCTGCAACAATGAACATATCTTCTGGGCGGATAATCTTGGCATATAAAGCCTTCATATTTTCAATAGTGATTACATCGATTGTTTCAGGCTTTACACTAGAACTCACAGAATAAGGGTGATTTTTATAGATTTCTTCTTCAAATGTGTACCAAAGCAAAGATTCTGGGTCATTCAAATCGTGCTGCAAACCTTGTCGAAGAGAAGTCATATAGTTGTCATAGACTTTTTCCTCAAAAGCAGGATTGACAAAGCTATCGCCCAAAATAGCAAGCATTTCATCAAAATAACTAGAAATCGAGGTAACACTTAAGCCGCTGCTGCCATTATTTGCATAATAGCCTACACTAGAGCCTGTTCTAAAAGAAATGGTCTGTCGCTTTGCATAGCTGTATTTTTTTGAGGAGCTTGACATCATAGAAAAGAGCGCACTTTCCAAACCACTTTCGCTTTGTGTCAAATGCTCAATTCCGCCTAAAAGCGAAACATATACAGATGACATTTTTGCACCCTTTACGTTTTTGACATACACAGGAATTCCGTTTTTGAGTGTGTATGTTTCAATGTCGTGTGCGTTTTCTAACTTTGAGCCGTTGTCTACGCTTTTTTCGCTCGGCACATAAATCTCACTTTCCTCAGGAATTGCTGTTTCAAGAGCGATTTTTTCTGCATCTGGCTGGAACTTATCCAACTTCCACCATGTATACTCGTCGGTAATCTCTTCTGCGCCGATAGCAAAAAGAGAATCTTTTACCTTTGCATACACTTCTGGGTTCAAACTGATGATAATTAAAGGCTTCTTTCCTTCGATATACTTTGCAACAAAGTTTTGCATATCGAGGCTTGTAACGCTTGAAATCTTGTCATTATAGCTATAATAATAATCCGCAGAAGTTGCACACCACCAAAAGCGCAATGTATTAAGCAATCCCGTAGCCGTTTGAGCTATTTTTATATCATCATCGCTTAAACTTCTTGCAATAGCTTCGATTTTCTTTTTTGAAAAGTTTTTCTTGTCTTTTGCGATATTCGGCAAAATCTTTTCACGGGTAATCTTTTCCAAAAGAAGCACACGGTTTGCTAAATCTTCTTCAGGATTAAGCATAACGCTTTCAAAATAAATCTCGCCCGCCGCTCTCGATGTGCCATAGCCGCCAGAAACATAATCGACATCAGGAATTTGCAATTCTTTCGTATTTACCAACGTTTGCGAAAACACTCCATCGGGGTCTGCAAGAAGCTGGCAAAGATAATCGGCTGCATACGTGTCTTCAAGGTTAAAATCTGCGTCAGGACCTCTAAAAACAACTTCCACATTCACAATTTCGCTTGACACCTTGTCATACGGAAGAACTGCAATCTGTATCTCATCAAACGGCTCTGTATTTTGCTGTTTTCCATTTGACGGGCGTTCGTTGCCGTTATTTGACCAAGAGCCATAAATCTTATTCACTAATTCAAGCGTTTCCTCTGGATTTACATCGCCACCAATGAAAAGAGCCGCGTTTTTCGGAATGTAATACTTCGATTGCATATCGCGCATTTGTGCTATCGTAGCATTTTTCACCACAGGGAAACTTCCACCTGCATCAAGTCTATACGGTTCGTCGGGGAACATCTTCGTCATAAAATAATCGTACATCCAGCTTTGTGGGTCTGAAGAATCTCCCTCTATTTCCGCAAGAACAACTTTCTTTTCGTTTTCAAATTCCCTCTCGTCCATTAACGGAGAGCGAATCGCCGCATTCCAAAACGCCAATCCCTTTTCAAGTTGGTCAGACGGAATCGTAAAGAAGTAATTAACATGGTCACTGCTCGTCGTTCCGTTCCATTCAGCCACACCAATATCAGAGAGCGCACGATTTACCGCCGCCGCATTCGGATACAACGCATTGCCCTTAAACATCATGTGTTCATACAAATGAAACAAACCTGCATTTTCAGGAGTCTGCGTAATCGCGCCCGCTTTCACTGCGATTTCGATATACGCCAAAGGCACTGTGTGATTTTCCGCAATAAACACCGTTAAACCATTGTCTAGCGTGTATTCATAGAGATTTTCTATCGGAGTTTTCTCCGCGAAAACCGATTGCACAAAAAGAAGCGACACCGCAACGATTGCAGTGAACAATCTTTTTATATTTTTCATTCGTTTTTCCTCCCAGTCAACGAAATTATTTTCTTTGTTCAATATTATTCTTCGCTTTTAGGGCTATTTTCGCCGTTTATCGCTTTTGCCGCCAAAAATCCGCCCAAGACGCTCTTTAAGTCAATGCCGAGCGAATCGTTCACGCCGTTCGTGATTTGGCTCATCGCTTTCGTGATGTCTTCGGTGAGTTTCGCGGCGTTTCCCTCGCCGTACA
Organism: uncultured Treponema sp.; assembly: GCA_937901865.1. Lineage (GTDB taxonomy): Bacteria > Spirochaetota > Spirochaetia > Treponematales > Treponemataceae > Treponema_D. Next base: position 31,773 of record CALDID010000098.1, on the reverse strand, counting down.
TCGTGATTGAATCGACATTCGACAGCGGAGAAGCAACATTCTTCGCGATTTCGGGCAACGCCTTGAAATACATTTCGTAAATCGATGCCTCGCCCATTTTCTTCATCGCTTCCGCCTTCTTGTCGATACCTTCCGCCTCTGCCAACGCTTTTTGCTGTACCGCCAACGCTTCCGCCTCGCCTTTTGCGCGAATACCCTCCGCTTCGGCAACCATACGCGCTTTCGTGGATTCCGCCTCCGCCAAAGCCTGCGCTTTCACCGCCAACGCCGCTTGTTCCTTGCTAAAACGCTCCGCCTCGGCTTTTTTCTGCAAGGCAAGCGCAGACTGCTCCTGCTCGTAGCGTTCCGCCTCGGCGTTCTTCTGCCGCTCGTACAAATCCGCGTCGGCTTTTTGGAGCGCGGCGAATTTCTCCGCTTCTGCCTTCTTTCTGATTTGCGCGTCAAGCTGCTTTTCGGCAATGTCGGCTTCCTGCTGTTTGATAAACGTTTCCTTTTCGAGCTTGGCAATATTCGCGTCCGCCGTCGTTATCTCAAGCGTTTTTCGCTGTGTTTCTTTTTGGATTTCATACGCCGCGTCTGCTTTCGCCTTTTCGTTTTCGGCATTCGCTTTCAACTCGGCTTTTTTGATTTCAAGTTCGTTTTGCTTAATCGCAATCTGCGTATCGGCAAGCACCTGCACGTCGTTTGCTTCTTTCTTTGCATTCGCCTGCGCCTTTGCAATGTCGCGCTCGGCTTCAGCGCGGGCAATCGCGGCATTTTTCTGGATTTTCGCGATGTTGTCCACGCCCAAGTTTTCGATAACTTTGTTGTTGTCGATGAAATTCTGCACGTTAAACGAAATAATGTCCAATCCCATCGCCGCAAGGTCGGGGTCGGCGTTTTCTTTCACGAGGTCGGCGAATTTCTGTCGGTCGCTCACCATCTCTTGTAGCGTCATCTTGCCCACGATTTCGCGCATATTTCCCTCAAGCACTTCGCGCGCCACCGACGCAATATACTCCGTGTCCTGATTCAAGAACTTCTGACTTGCAAGCTGGATTTTATCGTCCTCGCTGGAAATGTTTACGTTTACCTGCGCGTCCACCATAATATTTATGAAATCCGCCGTCGGCACTGCAGAACTCGTTTTCACATCAATCGGAATGAGCGACAATTCCAATACGTCCTTTCGCTCAAAGAACGGAATGCGCAAGCCCGCTTTTCCAATAAACACCTTCGGCTTTTTTCGCATTCCCGAAATGATAAACGCCTTATCTGGCGGCGCAGTCAGATAAGAGTTTGCAAACAAAATGATAAGCAAAAACACGACAACAATGCCGCCGATTATAAGCGAAATTCCCGTCATACAACACCTCTTCCCAATTTTTTCGCACTCACTTTATTTTTTTAGTAGAGCTGCTGTAATATAACATTAACGGTTCATTACTGCAAGTGCTGTTTGATATGCTTTGTGCATGCTTAAAGAAATTAAAATCGGCAAGAGTTTCAAAACTTTATTTACTCCATTTTTGCCACCTCTCGCCTTCCAAGCTTTGTTAAGCTCTGCCCATGTAGAAAGGATTTGCGGAATAAAGGTGAGCATTAAAGAAAGAGAATGAGAAAAGTTCAAGTTTACATTGCCTTTGCAAAATCGTTTTTTTATCGCATATTCTATCGCCGAAATACCCCGCCTGATTTCCAGCTGCGTCGTCGTGTGATACAGCAACAGCGCACATTGAATCGCATTCGCAATCTGCAAGCAAATGCGGATAGTTGCGTCATCGGGGTAAAAAACGTCGATTGTCGGCACAACAGAACTAGACGCGAGATTTTTCAATCTTTCAAGCACACCCAACGCATAGAGAAAGACGAAATACATCACCGTCAGCCGCTGCGCCTTTAGGATTTTTCCGAATGGCATTTGTGCGGCGAGGGAAACAAACAGAAGCACCACGACAAAGACTCCCACCGCCCTCGCCCCCAGCGAAAACGACAGCAACGACAATGCAAAAAGCAATACTAATTTGACCGACGGGTTCAACGCCCTTAAAAACGCTTTCAACTTCACACCCACGCCAAATCTGCCACGCTTTTATACTGCACTAACGGGTTTCTAATCCCCCAATCTTCAAGCCGCTCATTCACCGCCTGTTGTGCTGTGCCGTCAAACACTTTTTCGCCTTTATACAAAACCACAAAATGAGAAGCTAACGCCAAGCACTTTTCCAGCTCGTGCGTCAAGATGATTATCGTTTTTCGCTCTCTCTGCAAAGCGAAAATGAGCGAGTTCACTTGTTTCACGCCCGTATAATCAAGGTTTGCATACGGCTCATCAAAAATTATCACATCTCTCTTCATTGCCAAAATGCCCGCAACCGCAAGCCGCCTTTTCTGTCCGCCAGACAAAAAGCGCGCAGGATAATCCGCCTTATCAAACAATCCAGTTTGCTCCAACGCCGCATTTACGCGCTCTTCCACTTCAGCTTTTTTGCAAGAAAACACATTTTCCACGCCAAACGCGACATCTTCCCTCGCCGTCTCTCCCAAAATCTGCGTATCCGCGTCTTGAAAGACAAGCCCAACGCTTTCGTTGCCGCACACCTCGCCCGAATCAGCTTCAATCAGCTGCGCAATGATGTGCATCAAAACGCTTTTGCCAGACCCGTTCGCTCCTGCCACAATCGTGGTGCTTGATTGCTCAAAGTCAATCGAAACACCCTTCAATGCGCTCGTTACGCCGCTTTCCGTCTGAAAGGTTTTGACAATTCCCTTAACAGATAACGCCGTCATTATTGCAAATACCTCGCAGCCACAGGACGCAAAGCCAACGATAAGCCGATTGTCGCGACTGCCTTTAAGAAATCGACGAGCAAAAACGGAAGCATATAGCCTGCGATGATTGTCGAAAACTCTTTGCCCGTTTTCAGCACAGCCCACGGAATTGCAGGGACGTAAATAGAGATGAAGCCCACAAAACTCGCAATGCAAATGCGCAAAACGTATTTTACAGACATCTTCTCATCGACTTTTGGTCGCTTCGCAATAATGCCAGCTAAAAGAGAGCCTAAGAAAAAGCCGTAATAAAAGCCGCCCGTCGGTGCTAACAGCACACCTATGCCAGATTTTCCTGCCGAAAGCACAGGCAAACCGAGAACGCCTGCAATAATGAAAAGCCCCACCGAAGCCCCTCCTTGCACGTTGCCCAAAATGCACCCCGCCAAAATACACATCATGTTTTGTATCACAATCGACACACCCAAAGGACCTGCAGGAATGGCGAAAAACGCACAAGCACAAATTAAAGCCGCAAACAGCGCGACAAACACAGAACGAACCACATCTTTTGTTTTTTCCATCGGGATTATCTCCATTACATCATATTGTAAACCGCAATTTCGGCAGCTTAGGTAGACAATACGATATATTTCTTTTTTTCACTCGTCAATAGGTTTACAATAACAGAAAAATCGCACTTCAAGCGACTTTGACTGTTTGACAATGCACTAAAATGCCGATAAAATAAGTATTATGCGTTGTCCTAATTGTGGAAGTGTTGATGACAGAGTTATAGAATCTCGAACGATGGCAAACGGCGAGAGCATTCGTCGCAGAAGGCAGTGTATCACTTGCGGTCATCGCTTTACGAGTTATGAGCGTATCGAAGAAAAGCCTTTGATGGTCATCAAAAAAGATGGCAAGAAGCAGCTTTTCGACAAAGCTAAACTCGCCGCAGGTATTCAGCGAGCCATCGAAAAACGCCCCATAACCATCGAGCAAATCGATATGCTTTTGAACGAAGTCGAAGACAAAGCCCTGCAAAAAGCCCGCGCCACTCGCGAAATCAAGGCGAGCGACATTGGAGAGCTTGCAATGAAAGAGCTTTACGCCATCGACAAAGTTGCATACATTCGTTTTGCTTCTGTTTACAAGCATTTTGAAAACTTAGAAGAGTTCATCACCGAAATCAAGAACACCGAAAAAAAACAGCTCAAAGAGAAATCTCAAGAACAATAGGCAAATGGTCAGAAAGGCTTTTTTTAAGCTCTGCGCTCGTCAAAAAAGTTCTTTCGCCTACCGTATAGCTATCAAGCCGCGCTTCTTTTCCCTGCACAAAGGCGCGGCGCATACTTTTCACCACATTCACTTTCTTTGAATAAATAAAATGGTCGTAATCGTTCGCCAAAGCGATGCCCTCGCCTTTAGAAGACAGCGTCGTCTTTAGCCCAAAGTTTCTATCGCTAAAAAACGAATCCTCGCCGTCCACTCCGTCAAAGTTTCGCGTCTTCAGCTCCTTTCTCGGCGTATTAAAATCCCCCGCAATGATAACCGCGCTTCTCATTTTCAAAGACGCATACAGCTTTTCAAGAGTCGCCAAATCCCGAGAACGATGCTCTAAGTTGTTAAACGGCGCGTGAATATTTATCGCCACAAACTTTTCGCTCTCCGCACCCGACACGCGAAACTCCACCGCCTGCACGTTGTTTTTGTCGAACAAATACTTTCCGTCGAATTTCTCAAAGCCGACTTGCTCCGCCAAATCCCGCGCCAGCACTTTCTTTGAATCGTAGAGCATCGCATTGTTTTGGTTCATATCGCAATACACATAGCTTTCGCCGCCAACTTCCATATTCTTTCGAATCGCATAATTTGCCGTCGAACAATACAGCCAGCCGCTGCCCAACATCTTTGCAAAATCGTCCAGCACGTTATTTTTCTTCGCTCTCTTAAAAAGCGGGTTCGCCGTCTTCTCAAGCTCTATCGGCACTTCCTGAAGCAGCACGACATCGGCTTTAGCTTCCTTAATCACCGCGCAGACCGTCTTCGCCCACTCGTCATAGCCCTCCGCCCCCTGCCGCTTGAGGTGCGCCAAGTTAAACGACATCAGCGTAATTTCTGCCGCCGCCGCGCACGCAAAAAAACAGAGCAGCACACAAATAGAAACAAACTTCTTCATCGCCTATCTCTCCTTTGCCACCGTGTCGCCGTACTTCGAGAACGTGTACACCGTGCCTGCGTCCTTGATTGCCGTGAGCGAATACGAAAGCGCAATATTGTTTGAAATGCGTGCCACGTCGCGATAATAATTGTACGGAGAGGCAAGATAGTTCTTTCTCGCCTTTGCCACCGCCGATTCAATCGCGTCTTGCTTTTCCCTGTCCGTCATCTTCTTAAACGAGGCATCTTTTGAAAGCGAAACGCACGAGAGAGAAAGCGTCTTCACATCGAGTTCATCAAGGCTCGGAGTCGTCAATCCCGCATTTTCCAACACATAGAGCATCGCATACATCGCGCTGCACTCATCTCCCGTGAGTAAATCGCAGGAATAGCGAGATTGCACAGCGCGCGAATCTTGATAGATGATTTCGAGGTCAAAATAGCTTGCCTCCGCCAAAATCTTCAGCACTCCGTCATCAAAAACAAAGCGGTTCGCTCCTGTAGAGGTGTCCGCATTTGCATAAAACGTGTTTCCCTTGTCGGTGGTGAGCGAAAGCGATTTTGCCGCGCTGTCCGAAGCAAATGCGAACTCAATCGAAAGCGGCGAATCGGAAATCACAGGAGAAGAGTTCGTCAAAAACGAATACACCGAGCTCGCCACATTTTTCGCCTTGCCCATAAGCGACGTGTTTTCCTCTTCCTTTTGTGCAATTTGAGCCGACGGCACAAAAATCATCGCGCGAGATAACGAGTCGTTTCGGTTCGGCGTTTTTGCCTTTTTCCGCGCCTTGTTCACGCTCTCCACTTCGATTAACTCGTAAAACTCCCTCGCCGCCGCCACATATTCCCTCGAATCGTCCATAATCAGCCGCAGTTTTTCCCTCGCGCTCTCTTCCTCGCCCAAAGAATAATACAAATGCGCCAAATACAGCCTGTTTTCGTTCTCGCTCGCAACGGTTTGGTCGGATTCGATGATTTCGATGTACGGCTTGATTTTGTTCATCTTGTCGCTGTCGTGGCACATCTTAATCATATTCTTTGCAAGCTCTGTATAATATGTGTCGTTGTCGATAATCGAATATTTTTTCTTCTGCTTTTCAAACTCGGCGTAACACTCTTTCGCTTTTTTGTCGTTTCCCGCCTCTTGATACGCGCTCCCCAGCTCAAACCAAAACGGCGTGAACAGCGCGAAAATATCCTTTTTTGTTTCCAGCAGCCGCACCTTTGAAGCCGCGTCCAAATTGTCAAGGCTTTCGACGAGCCATTTCATTTGGTCTTCTTTGATTTCGTATTTTTTTGGGATTTTGTATTTTGTGATAAATCGCGAATAGGTTTTGAAAAGAGAGTTTCGCTCCCCGTCCAACAAATGGATATCCGCCTGCGAAATGCGGAAAAGCTCTGCGTTAAGCGAATTTTCGGTTTGGTTCACAGCATTTCGGTAGTTAAACACGCCCGACACGCCCGTAAACAATAAGCCCGACACCGCCTGAAGCGGATTTCCGTTCGCGAACGCAATCGCCGCCATTCCCACCGCGCTGGCCGAGCCTGTCAAAATCTTATTGACCGCCTGTTTCCTCTCTTTTTCCGCCTGCAGCGACAAAAATTGCTTTTCATTCTCGCTTAATTTCAGCTCCGTGAGCGTTTCGAGCAGATTTGAATACGCTTCAATCGCATCACCATTTTCGTCGGCGAGCTTCGTTTTGTCGATTTTACAAATGATGTTGTCATATTCCTTTTCCAAAACGGCGCGGCTTTTGTAGTGCTGCACTGTCAAAAGCGAATATTGGATTTGGTTCATCAACATCGCATAAATGATTTGCTCGTCCTTTTCCGCCGAAAACGCGAACGAAGCCGACAAAACAGCGAGCACTATTATAGAAAAAATCTTTTTCACGCTAAAAACTCCTCTGTAATTTCTACACATCATTATAAACACATTATTTAAAAAAATCAATTTAAGGCACAACCTCTTTTTCTTTTCCTCACTTTTTTTTGCCCTCCCCCACCTACCCCCCTCGCCTTCTAGGAGAGGGGCAAGGGGGTGAGGTCTTTTTCTCGCACCAATCCACTGTGGATTGGAGGCATAGCCTCTTTTTTCACTTCAATCCATTGTGGATTGGAGGCATAGCCTCTTTTTCCACTTCAATCCATTGTGGATTGAACTGAAAATTAAAAAAATCACCTCAATCCACTTTAGAATTAAGGTGAGAAAGAGGCTGTGCCTCGTTTTCCACAAGGGAATGGCGAGAATTAGAGCTGTTTCAATACGCAGTTGCTGATTCGCCAGCCGTCCGCGTCTTTTTTCAGCTCCAAAATTGCGTATTTGCCTTCGGCGAGCGAGCCTGGGTTAATCACGACGGTTTTCCCCAGCGTATCGATGCCAGACGACTCGTGTATGTGCCCTGTGATGACCGCCAGCGGCTCGGCTCTCTCGATAAACGCGCGCAAAGAAGGCGAGCCGACGTGCATTCCGTTCGCTATCATATCGCATTTCGTGTCTTTCGGCGGATTGTGCATAATCGCGATGAGGTTTTCCCACTTTTCGTTTCCGTCCGAAAAAAGCACATTAAAGTCAGAGGCAAGCTCTTCGTCGCTTCTCTCGTTCGGCGTTGAGAGAGTGAACTTTGAGCCGCCGCCAGAGCCGCAAATCGCGAGGGAATCGAAAAATGCGACCGTTTTTTCCACGCTGATGTCGTTTTTCTCTAGCTTTTCGATAAAACTCGGCTCATCACAGTTGCCAAGTACCGCAAAAATCTCATCGTGCTTCTTGCAAAGCGCATTGAGCGTCGGCTCTCCCGTTTCAACGTCGCCAAACTTCGCGAAATCGCCTGCAAAAAGCACTGCGTCCGCGCTTTCAAACTCAAGGCTGAGCTTTTCGATGTTTTCGATTGCTCCGTGAATATCAGAAATAACAAGAAATCTCATAGTTCCTCCATTACATATTTTGCATTGCGGCTTTGAGCGCGTTCATCTGCTCTTCTGTTCCGATGGTGATGCGCAAAAAGTCTTCTATGCCTGCGGTGGCAAAGTGGCGAACGAGAATACCTTTTTCTTTGATGGCTTTATAAAGGTCTTCGCCCCGCTTGCCGTCTTTTTTGGCAAAGACGAAATTGGTGCTTGACGGAATGACGAAAAATCCGCGCTCTCGCAAAAAGGTTGAAAACGATTCGCGCTCGGCGACGATTTTCTTGGCGTTTTTTGCGTAGTATGCGCAGTCGCGGCAGCTCGTTTCGCCTGCGATTTGCGCCAAAACGTCCACAGGGAAGTGATTAAACGAGTTTTTCACGGTGAAAAGCGCGTTAATCACGTCAGGATTTGCGACGACATAGCCCAAGCGAAGCCCTGCGAGGCTCATCGACTTGCTGAACGTGCGCACAATGACGAGATTGGGGAACTCCTTTAACAGAGGGATACAGCTTTGTCCGCCGAAGTCAACATACGCTTCGTCAACGATGAACACTTTGTCTTTCGGGCATTTCTCAAGCATTTGACGCACGCCCTCGCGCGAAAGACCTATACCCGTCGGGGCGTTTGGATTGGCAAAAATCGTCGGCGCGTTATACTTGATTGCGTCCGCCGTCATTTGCGCCGTGTCTAAGCTCCAATCTTCTTTAAGACTCACGCTGTCGAGCGGCACGCCGTAATATCCTGCGTAGACGGGGTAAAAGCTATAGGTGTAGCGCGGCACGATAACGGTTTCGCCTGAATTGAAAAAAGTGTAGTAGACAAGCGAGAGGACTTCGTCTGAGCCGTTGCCGCAGAAAATCATATCTTTGGATACGCGGAAGGGAATGTTGTCATCGACGTAGCTGATGAGAGAATAATCCCCGTCGCCGTTTTTGAACGCATTTGACAGCACGCCGCCTGAATGATTGAGCATTTCGGCGATGCTCTCGCGCAGTTTTTCGCTCGCGGGGTCTGGGTACAATCCCAATTTTTCGACGTGTGTGCAAACATAGTTATCGATAGCGTTTTTCACGCGCGGTGAAGGCGGATAGGGATTTTCGTTCGCATTTAATTTGATGTAATCTCTGTCTTTCGGCTGTTCGCCTGGCACATAAGGGTGCAAGTTATCTAATCGTTTTGAAAACACAGTTTCCTCCAAAAAAAAGCCCTGCCTTTTATTTCGGCAGGGCATGCAATAGATTTTACTTATTCAAGTATTCCACGACAAGAGAGCCCATCTTCTTTGTTCCGACTAACTTGCCCGCGCTCTTGACGCTCTCGATTGCGCTTCCTGCAATATCGCCTGTTCGCCAGCCATCATCAAGCACAGCGTTCACAGCCTTTTCAATCGCCTTTGCTTCCTCTTCCATATTGAAGCTGTAGCGCAAAAGCATAGCCGCGCTCAAAATGGTTGCAAGCGGATTTGCAATGTCTTTGCCTGCAATGTCTGGGGCAGAGCCGTGAATTGGCTCGTACAAGCCAGGACCTTTTCCGTCTCCGATAGACGCAGAAGCGAGCATACCGATTGAGCCTGTGATTTGGCTTGCTTCATCAGATAAGATGTCGCCGAACATATTGCTTGTCGCAATTACGTCGAATTGGCGCGGGTTACGAACGAGCTGCATAGAAGCGTTGTCGATGTACAGATATGAAAGCTCGACATCTGGATAATCGCCCTTTATCTCTTCTGTAACTTTTCGCCACAGCTGAGATGAGTTCAAAATGTTCGCTTTATCGACGACGCAGAGGCGTTTTTGTCTTTTTTGAGCATACTCAAAGCCCATTCTCACAATGCGTTCGATTTCTAGCTTTGTATACTTTTCGGTGTCCCATGCGCTGTAGCCGTCTTCGCTCGTTCCTCTCTCTCCGAAATAGATGCCGCCTGTGAGTTCGCGAACAATCAAAATGTTCAAACCGTCGCCAACGATTTCATCTTTGAGCGGACAAGCGTCTTTGAGCTGCTTAAACATAACAGCAGGTCTCAAGTTTGCGAACACCTTCATTCCGCCACGAAGCCCCAAAAGAGCTTTTTCAGGTCGGAGGTTAGAAGGCAAATTGTCCCATTTCGGTCCGCCGACTGCGCCGAGAAGGACTGCGTCGCTGTTAAGACAGATGTCGAGTTGGTCTTTCGGAAGCGGTTCGCCAAACTTATCGATTGCAGCACCCCCTGCCAACACATTTGAGTAAGTGAACTTATGTCCGAACTGAGCCGCCACAGCGTCCATCACCTTAACCGCTTCTGATACGATATCAGGACCGATTCCGTCTCCTGGAATAAGAGCGATATTCTTTGTCATTATTTTCTCCTTGCATAAAAAAATGCTGTATGCTTTAGTATCACTAAAAACTATACAGCATTTATTTATTTATGTAAAGAATTACTATTGCAATGGAGCGAAATATCCGCTTTCATCTCGCCCGCTTTTGTTCAATAGATACGCCTCAACTTCGACAGGCAAGAAATCATGTCCGAAGTTCGTATTCAAAGCAGAAGTGTAAGAAAGAGTGTAGATTCCCGACGGCAAATGTATGATGTCGCTCACTACGCTCTGCAAGCCGCTTTCTCGGTAAACGTAATACTCGTCGCCCTGTGTATTTGACACGATATAAGAGATTTCTGCAGCTAAACTGCCTTGCATAAGGTTCACCACAGAAAAAGATATGCTGTTGTTGTTCAAATATGCGGTCAAATCAGAAAGGCTGTATTTTGAAAACGCATTTTGTCCCACTTTGCCAGCCGTTAAGAAGATGATGCCTCGCTTTCGCTGCGCATTCACAAGGTCGTTTGCAGCCAAGCGAATGCCCAAATCAAGCGCACAATTTTGGCTCGGCTGATTTCTCAAAGCTGCTGGGTCGAACTGGAAAAGTCCTTTTGCGTTTCCTGTGTATTCGATGGTAGGAATTGAGCCGACAGACACAATTCTCACAGTAGCTTGAGTATCCATCGCGCTTGAAATCTCGCGGACGGCAGTTTTTAAGGCTTCTGCGTTTTCGCTTGTTTCAAGCGAGCGGTCGATAAGCAACGTAAAATCTGCGCTCTCGTTGACATACGCAGCCCCTGTCAAAGTCTGCTCGAGAGCAGGAACTTTATTTTCTGAAATAAAGAAATTCTCATCTTTTAAGCCAACTATCGGCTGACGGTTTCTGTTTTCAACTTTGACTTCGAGCTGAACATGCGGGAATGAATCAGAGCCAACTCGTTCTATTTGCACAAAAAGACCGCCTACCAACTCCGTCATTTTTGACATAACGTACACTTCGTTGCTTTTTATGTCTGTAACAAGGATATTTCCGTTTATATCAGGAATTGCGCTTGTAATGCGACTGGGAGCGTTGCCTGTGCTTGCATTTTCGAACGTAGACCCCGTGAGCGTATCGACTGTGTATATTTTGTTTGAATCCGACACGATGAGAAACTCGCCCCAATTTTTCATTGATTCAGGACGCATAAAGGTCTTTTCAGGAGTGAGCAATCCCTCATAATTCCCTGCGCGGTCAAAGTGATATATTGCGCCTGTTACGCAATCAGCAACGAAAACATCATCGTCTACAACAGCAATGCCCGTCGGTCCTTTTAAGCCTTTGAAATCAGCATTTTTTTGCCCAAAGCAAAATAAGCCATTTCCCTCAGAATCAAACACTACGACTCTTGCATTGCCAAAATCAGTTACATATATATTTCCAGAGGAATCCTGCGCCAAATATTGAGGACCGATAAACTGTCCAACGCCTCTTCCCTTTGAGCCAAATGATTTTTCAAAAAGCCCCGTTTCATTAAAAACAGAAATACGATTTCCAGCCCTTTCGCTGATGATAAGTTTTCCGTCAGATGCGCGAATTATATCCATTGGTCTATCAAAGCCATTCAATGCGCCTCGGCTTCGTGCTAAGACCATTCCATTTACGTCAACTTTTATAAGTTCATTGCTGCCATACGCCACAATCCAAACTGTACCGTCGCTATTTGGCAAAGCCGAAATAGGTTGGCTAAAAATGAGCTTATCGCCTACCTTGCCTTGAAAACTGCCCGATTCTGTGTATCGAAGCGAAGTTTCGTCCTCTGCTCCTGTTACGCGGCGTTCGCTAACAATTTCAATTCTATTTTTTAGCAATAATCCGCCATATCCAGAATCAGAAGCATACTGCCATTGCTGTATTGCAGTTCCTTCAATTCCTGCGCGATAATACGCTTTTCCAAGCCAGTCGAGAATTAAATTTTCATTCGGAAGATAAGAAAGAGCTTTTTCAAACTGCAAAATAGAATCGTTAAAAGCACCTCTATAATAAGCCTGCACGCCTCTGCGGAAATCTTCTTCTGCAAATCCTGACATATCCATAGCATCTTCATCAACCATAGCAGAAGATACCGTGCCGAAAAATCTACGCTGAGTACTCTCTGATGCAGTTTGAGAAGAAACAGAAGACAGAGTTAATGCAAAAAAAGTCGATACATACAAAATTTTACTAAACGCTTTCATATATTTAACCTTTCCAATCTTACGAAATCTGTGCAGAAACTTGGCGATAATGTGCAGAGATTTCATTATTGTCGCCAGCAATATCCATAGCTTGCTTTAGATACTTTATCGAATCTTCTATCATACCAAGTTTGTAGTAGACCCAGCCCACAGAATCAAGGAAAGCTGCATTTTTAGGGAGAATCTCTAAAGCCCTTTTGCAATATGCCAACGCTTTTGCTAAATCCCGATTCTCGCAGGCCAAAACAAACCCCAAGCCGTTTAGCGCAGTCGGATTATTTGGGTCAGAGCCAAGTGCCTTTTGATAATATTCAATGCTCTGCTCAATCTGACTCTGTTCCCACGCAATATAGCCTAAAGCCGCATACACAGAAGACGGCTTATATCCCGTGTCAAGCAACTTTTTCAACTCAAAATCTGCAAGACGCTTTCTATCGCTCTGACAATATATAATCGCCAAAATAAACCTGCATTGCAAAACCCTTTCTTTGTCTTTGTCGCCCGTAACCACTTGCTCTAAATACAAAAGCGCATCATCATATCGGTTCAATCGCGCATAGCACAAACCAATATAATACGATAATTCCATATCATCGGCTTTTGAGTCGTCTGGTACACCTAAGAAAAAAGCAAGAGAAGAGGTGTAATCCCCTTTTTTATATAATGCAATTCCTTCAGAAAGAACGTTGTTCCCACCCATTTTTATCCCCGTTCTACTTTGCTTTCAAAGCAAAAATTTTGCTGACATCTCATTGTCAAGTGAAACAGGCTCAGCAATAACCCTTGTTATAGAGATATTACCTTTCCTAACAGCGTTATAATCGCTATTTTCGTTACCTGTTGTAATGGCAGTTCCTCCCTCAAATGAACTTTCCATTTCACAAGATGCCGTTTTTATCACTTTAACAGTGTCTTTATATTTTCGGACAGAAACATTAGTAAATTGAACAGCTTTATAATTATCTAGCGAAAGCGCGTTGATATTCAAAAAAACATCTGGCGTATAAAGGCTTTTCAAAGTATTCAAATTCTTTAGCGCAAAATCAGCAAGAGCTTGATATTTATACTCCGCCGTATCACTTTGTATGCTAAAAGCAACCGCAGGAAATCCCATGATAGCAGCTTGTCGCGCAGCAGCAGCAGTTCCAGAGTATACAATATCAGTGCCGAGATTAAATCCGCGATTTATCCCCGAAAGCACCATATCCACATTCTGCGCAATGAGATTGCTGTAGATTCCCGTTAAAACACAATCCGCAGGAAGACCAGAAGTAGTAAACGTTCGCTCATCAATTTGCTTTATGCACAAATCCTTTGAAATCGTAATCCCATTAGAAACAGCACTGCGATTGCTGTCGGGCGCAATAACCCAAACGTCGTGTTCTTTTCTCAGCGTTCTTGCCAAAACCTGCAATCCTTCGCCGTCAATTCCATCATCATTCGTCAAAAGCAATCTCATAAAACCCGCGCTCCCTCTGCGCTCTTCACCGTGTAACTCGTCGCCTTGAAACCAAAAATGCGCTCGTATTCCGCCAGCTTTTTCTTAAACGTATCAAGTTGTTCCGTGTCCAAAATCGTATATGCGCAGCGTCCAAAGCCCTTTCCTGTGATTCGGCAGCACGCGCTGTGCTGATGCACGTCAGGAATCAGAGCTAACTCAAGCACTCTCTTGTAAATCCAATCAATTTCAGGGCAAGAGGCTTCATATAAATCCCGCATAAAAGCATGGCTTTCGTTTATCGCCCTTGCAAAAGAGCTAAAATCCCCTTTCTTCAAACCCGAAACAGCATCTAAAACGCATTGATGCTCTTTCATTATGCAAAAAAGCCTTCTGCGCGTGTCCTCGTTTACCACCGACAAAACTTCGTTAATCTCTGTCTTGGAATCCTCGTAAATCCAGCCGCCAAACACAGTAGATTTCTTTTGCTTCAGCTCTCCCAAAAGCAACGCATTTTCCGCCTGCCGAAGAGACTCCTCGTTCCAAACGCTGATACGCGGCACTCTCGCGTCTGTCAGCATAATTGTCTTGTTCGGGAAATCAAAGGGAATTGTTTCATAGCTCATCTTCGCGTGGTCTGTAATTATCAGCGAGTCAGCCTTAGAAAAAAGAGCTGCAAAATTGTCGGCAAGATAGTTTCCGACGTTCAAAAACTGTCTGTTGCCGATTTCTACAGCCCTCAAAATGAAATTGTCATCGAACTTATCGCCCAACTCAAATATTTTTCGCAGTGCAAGCGCAGAGGCAACTTTTATCGCAGTCGTTATTCCAAAGCCAGCCGACGGCAAAATATCGGAATACACCGTAAAGTTTAGCCCGCACACCTTTATTCCGCTCATTTCAAAAGCGAACACAATCGCCTTTAGAGCGTTCGCCCATTTGTCTTCCCTCTTGTACTTCAGCGACGAAAGATTCGCTTTTCTCCTTTCGTTCACCTGCGAAAAGAAAAAGCGCAACGAATTATCATTTCTTTTCGACACTGCGACATAGACAGGCAAATTAACCGCCATCGAAAGCGTTTTATCCTTGAAAAACCACGAATGTTCCCCCACAAGATGAAATCGTCCAGGAGAAACTGCAATCACACTTGGTTCACATTCATACTCACTTTTGTGAGCTTCTATAACTTGCTTCATATAGCTTTCCTGTAATTTAAAATTGCCGTATGTTGCTTTTTTACAGCCATTTATATAAAATGATACAATAATGACCGCGATTTTACAAGTTTTTTATGCTTTTTTATCAAGTCTGCTTCAAACAACAGCAATTCCAAACGAGCTTTTTCTTACAGGCTCCCCAATCGTCGCGATGTTTTGCCTGTCTCCATTGTATGTATCGGCACATAAATCAAAGTCTTACACACTCACATTTCTCATCTTTGCGCTTCAAACAGGCTTCGTCCACCTTTTTTCGTCGTTTTGGCTCGGCTTTTACCGCGATTTCGCCCTTTTCACGCTCGGCGCATCCGCACTCGGCACAGCCTTTATCGGCGGCTTTTTTCTCTCCACCGCATTCTTTTTAACCCGCCCCAAAAGCACGTCGTTTCTCGAAAACTCTCAAGCTCTTAGAATCATCTCATTTTCTCTCGTGTGGACTTTCTGGGAATACTTCAAAAGCAATTTCGGCTTCTTGTCATACCCGTGGGGCACTCTGTCCATGAGCGCGTACCGCTGGCTTCACATCACGCAAATCGCCGACATCACGGGCTCTTACGGAATCACTTTTTTGTTTTCCCTGACCTCCAGCCTGCTCGGCGAATTTTTCCTCAATCCTCATAAACCTCTTTTTCGTCCAGCTCTCTCAATCGCTCTTCTTTATGCGCTAACTCTTTGCTACGGTGAATATAGACTAAAAGAAGCGCGGCACATCGAAAAGCAACTGTGCGCCGTCGTCGTTCAGCAAAACATAGACCCGTGGCTTGATAAAGATGACCGCATCGGTATCCGACGAAGCCAAAAGCTCACCGACAGCGTTTTGAGCGAGATGAGCGAAAAAGCCGACCTCATCATCTGGAGCGAGGGCGTGCTAAACCATTCTTTTCCCAACGCAATCCCCTTTTACAGCAACAATCCCGAAGAAGAGCCGCTCCTGCCCTACATTGCAAGCAAGCACACTCCTTTTTTAATCGGGGGCGCGTTCACGGTAACGCCGAAAGATGTCCGCCCGAGAAGGAACAGCAACGTTGCACTTTTGTTCGACGAAAACGCCGAGATTGCAGGCTATCACGCAAAGATTCACCTCGTGCCGTTCGGAGAGTTTATCCCGCTGCCAAACTCGCAGAAAGTCAAGACATTCTTGAAAAAAGTTTTCAAAATCTCGGCTGGCTGGATTCCAGGCAAAGAGCCTCATCTCTTCGACATCAACATCAAGCAGACAGACGAGAACGGCAGAAAAAAGAGCGTGCGCTTTTCAACTCCAATCTGCTTTGAAGACGCGTTTAGCGACATCGCTCGAAAAATGTTCTTTCAAGGCAGCGAGTTATTCATCAATATCACGAACGATTCTTGGTCAATGATGAAGTCGGCAGAGTATCAACATCTCGCAATCGCGACATACCGCGCCATCGAGTTCCGCACTCCGATGATTCGCGCGACAAACTCTGGCTGCACCGCGCTCATCTTGCCCACAGGACACATCGTCAAAGAACTTCCCCTCTTCGCCGAATACGCCGCACACATCGACTTGCCCATTTACTCGCGAACCCTCACCCCGTTCGCTCTCTGCGGCGACCTTTTCGCACTGTTCTTAATTTCGGTCATCATAATCCTTGCTCTTATCTCTCGCGTCCACCTCTTTGCCGTAGACAACCTTTCTTCAGTCCAGAACGAACTTCCCTAAGTCGAGAATAACCAAGATTAAGTCGAGGACAAACTTGCTCAAGTCAAGACCGACCAAGACTAAGACGAGGACGAACTTACTCAAGTCGAAAGCAACCAAGACTAAGACAAGGACGGCGGAGTAGAGGGCGAGGCAAGCAGAAACAAGGTTGAAGACGGCTGCGAAAAGAAAATGAGCGAAAAAGATAAAAAAAAGATTGCACTAAAAGAAAAACAGGTGTACAATGTAAGTGAAGCGCAAGAAAAGCGCGAAATCTACGACGTACACCAAAAAGGTGAAGGAGTCTAAAAAATGGCTGTATCAATGGCTGAACAGTTGAACGCTGCTCGTTTAATGCTCTCTGGTATGAAAACAAAGGCTGAAGAACTCAAATCTATCGGCATTTCAGAAGACGACATCACAAAGCTCAACGCTCTTTTGAACGAAACTGCCGCGCTTGACGAAAAGCAAGAAAAACTAAAGGCAGAGCTGAAAACATGCTCGTCTGACTTGACCGACAAGAGCAAAGCGATGAAAAATTTTGTCGCCGCGATGAGAAAAAGAGTCAAGCTCGTCATTCCGCAGACAGAATGGTCAGCTTTCGGCATTACCTCAACAAAATAAGGCATAGCCTTTCTTGTAAAAGGCATAGCCTCTCTTGTCTATGACAAGGGCGAAGAGTTTTCATTACAAAATCATCACAGCAATAAAAAAATCCTCGTGGGCTTTCACGGGGATTTTTTCGTCTTTTATAAAAGTCTTTTTGCCAAAACGTCGGGCGTGCTAAGCCTGTCTGCCGTGGCAGTTTTTATATTTCTTGCCGCTGCCGCACGGACATGGGTCGTTTCTGCCAATCTTTGGAGTAGAACGAACAAGCGTTACGCCTTTCGGAGCGGAAACACTGCGCATCGGTGTTCTTTGTGCCTGTGTCTTTGCCTTCTCTCCGCTCAACGCGCTTGCACTTTGGGCATTCGTGTGCGTCGCTTGGGTCTGCTGAACTCGCTGCTGTTGTCGCGCCATTGCCTCTCGGTCTTCCACAGGCGCGATTTGGATTTTCACCTTGAACACACGGGCGGCGATTTCGAGGCGGATATTGCCGAGCATTTCGTTGAAGCGGTCGAAGCCGTCGATTTTGTATTCAGTGAGCGGGTTCTTGCTTCCGTAGCTTCGCAAATGGACAGCCTCTCTCAAGCCCTCAAGCTCTTCAAGCTGGTCGAGCCACTTGCGGTCAATCATCTGGATATACTGGAAGCGGATAAACATATTCAGGTTTGCCTTGCCGACAAGCTCTTCTTTCGCCTTGATGTCGTTTTCGAGCATCTTCAAGATGTCGTCTTTCTTGAGCTGTTCCGCCGTCAGCTGCAAGCCGAACAAGGTGCGAATCTTGTCGATGAGAGCCGTCTTTGCGTTGTTTCCTCTCTTTCGCTCGTTGTCCTCGTACTCGTCAAAGTAATCGTCGAGAGCGTCGCGGGCGGTCTGCATAACGCGCTCGTCAAGGTTGTCGTCCACCAAGATTGCGTCGCGCTGCTGATAGATGAAACTTCTCTGCTCGTTCAACACGTCGTCGTATTCAAGCAAGTGCTTTCTGATTTCAAAGTTTCGCTCTTCAACCTTTCGCTGCGCCCGCTCAATGCCCTTGTTCAGCCACGGGTGGTCGATAGGCTCTCCAGGCTGCATTCCGATACGGCTCATCAGATTCTTCATCTTCTCGCCGCCGAAAAGCCTCATCAAATCATCGTCCATAGAAATGTAGAACTTACTGCGTCCAGGGTCGCCCTGTCGTCCAGAACGTCCGCGAAGCTGGTTGTCGATGCGGCGCGATTCGTGGCGTTCCGAGCCGATGACGTAAAGACCGCCGAGCGCCTTCACTTCGTCGCAATCCTTCTGCCATTTCTCCGTTTCGATTTTCAAAGCCGCCTGAAACTCCTCATCGCTCGCCTCAGTTCCGACTCTTTTTCGCGCTCTCATCTCTGGAGAACCGCCGAGCTTAATATCAGTACCGCGTCCCGCCATATTCGTCGCAACGGTAACCGCGCCTTTTGCACCAGCTTCCGCGATAATCATCGCTTCTCTCGCGTGGTTCTTCGCGTTCAACACTTCGTGGCGGATTCCCTTTTGCGTGAGTAAGCGAGAAAGCAACTCGGATTTCTCGACCGACACCGTGCCGACAAGAACTGGCTGACCTTTCTTGTGCGCCGCGTCGATTTCCTTGACGATTGCGTTCCATTTGTCCATCTCGTTCAAATAAACTTCGTCGTTTTCGTCGATACGCTGCACAGGCTTGTTCGTCGGGATTACCACAACGTCGAGGTTGTAAATCTTGTAGAACTCGACCGCCTCGGTTTCCGCCGTACCCGTCATTCCAGAGAGTTTGGAATACATACGGAAGAAGTTCTGGAACGTGATTGTCGCCATAGTGCGATTTCTCTGCGCAATCTTCAAGTTTTCCTTTGCTTCGATAGCCTGATGAAGACCGTCGCCGTAGCGTCTGCCGTCAAGGATACGCCCCGTGAACTCATCGACAATCTGCACCTGTCCGTCTTTCACAACGTAATCGACATCGATGTGATAGAGTTTGTGCGCGCGGATTGCCTGCGTAAAATAGTGGACGTAATCGAAGTTCTCTTCGTCCTCAACGCTTGTTCCCTCTGGAATGAGGTGCTGAGAGAGCAGGATACTATTGATTTTTTCCATACCCTTATCGGTCAGGCTCACGCGGCGGCTCTTTTCGTCGAGCTTGTAATCGCCGTCGAGTTTCGCTCTTTCCTCTGGGGTCATATTGATTTCGTCTTCGTCGATGTATGCGTTTGTTTTCGGGTCTTTCGCCATTTCGGTGAACATACCCACATATTTATTGACTTCGCGATATTTTACGGTGTCGTCTTCTCCCGCGCCTGAAATGATGAGCGGAGTGCGCGCCTCGTCGATGAGGATAGAGTCGATTTCGTCCACGATACAGAAATTGAATCCGCGCTGCACTTTGCGCTTCACGT
Organism: uncultured Treponema sp.; assembly: GCA_937901865.1. Classification (GTDB taxonomy): domain Bacteria; phylum Spirochaetota; class Spirochaetia; order Treponematales; family Treponemataceae; genus Treponema_D. The sequence goes on along the minus strand of CALDID010000098.1, from coordinate 12,127 downwards.
CGATTTGCATATTGTCGCGCAGGTAGTCAAAGCCGAACTCGTTATTTGTTCCATAAGTGATGTCGCAATTATACGCCGCCTTTCTCGCTTCATTGTCCATATTCGACAAAATTGAGCCGACCGTCTGCCCCATATAAGCGTACACAGGGCGCATCCAATCTGCGTCGCGCTCTGCAAGGTAGTCGTTTACGGTAACGATATGCACTCCGTTTCCCGTCAAGCTGTTCAAATACGCGGCGGCAACGCACATCAAGGTCTTTCCTTCACCCGTCTTCATTTCGGTGATACGACCAGAATGAAGCACGAGAGAACCCATAATCTGCACGTCGTACGCTCTCTGACCGAGCACACGATAAGCGGCTTCGCGGGCAAGGGCGAACGCTTCAGGCAAGATGTCGTCTAAACTTTCGCCTGAGGCAAGACGCTGCTTAAAAATCTTTGTCTGTTCTGGAAACTGTTCGGGAGTAAGGCTTTTCGCCCATTCCTCTTTGGAATTAACTTTGGCAACGATAGGAAGCAACTGTTTTACATCTCTTTCCCTTTGAGAGCCAAAAATGAAAGTCAAAATATTATCTAGCATAATAATAAATAGTACGATATTTTTAATTGCTTTACAAGCTACTTTCGCAAAATAAAATAGTTTAGTATACTCTTTTCATAAGGAAGAATGTTTCTACTCTTTACTTTTGGAGCTTACTAATGGATACCATCACCGAATTCTATGAGGACAGACTTGACCAATCAATTGATATTGACGGCACGATTGATTACTCACGCGGCTATGTCCACCACAATCTTTTCTTGCCGTATGAAACGCTAAAACAGATTTTACTGCTCGACGAAAAAACAAGAGCTATTGATGAAGTGCTTTTGAACAGTTCACATGTCGCTATAGAACATTATCTATCTCGCTTCTTGAGCTTGAGAAAAATCAGAGAAGACGTAAAAGTCGTGCAGGCAGAAATACGACCGCGAGAAATACCGATAAAAAACGTGATTTCCATTGTGGACACAGAGGAACAGCGCGATATTGATGTAAGTGAAATCTCTTTTGACGACAAATCTATTCGTCTTTCATCTCATGCCCACGATAACAATACATGCAGATTGTACTATGTTGCAGGCTTTGACAGCGGAGAGGGACAAACAGAAATCGCAGAGGCTATCGTAAAAACCTTCTTGCAGAAACGGCACGCACTGTATTTGGAGATGAACGAAAGCCAAGAGATAGATTCACTCGGCTTCCTTTCGTATGAGCTAAGCGACGAAGTAAAACAATTACTTTCGCCGTATAAAAGAGTGGAATAAAAGAATAGAAATTAACGGCTTTCTTTTATGTCGTCGCGCTGCATATCTGTATAGATATGCAGTTCAGTTTGAAACCAATCCACATTCGCAGTAAAGATTTCATCTTTGTATCCAGTTGCAGACAATTTTATTTTCCACTCTCCCCCAGTCGTCAGACGATTTGAAACATCAGAAAGCAGTTGCCAACGCCCTTGATAGAATACATATTTTTTTACATTATCTGTAATGTCAACATAGCGATTGCTATTTGTATTTTTATCAAACTCCACACCCCTTACTGTCATAGAAATTTTAAGCGGACGCTTTTGCATAGTAATATAATCAAACATCAAATCATCTTTCGAAGTAGAATCAACAAACATATTCGCTAATATGTAATATTGCCCCATCGTAATTTTTACTCTGTATTTTCCCTTTCTAAGCCAAATATTATTTGAAAACAGCTTCTTAACGCTATGTCCATAAGCCTTTTCAGTCGTTTCGCTCACAAATCCGCTTCGCATCGCTTTTATCTCAGTTTCTTTTTCGCCATCAAGCCGATAAAAATAAACTATTGCAGATAAATCCGAAGAATATACGCTGTTATAAGGGAGGCTCACTGTTACTGTTACCTTTTTGTGAAATGGACTGATGCGATAAAAAAATCTTTCTTTTACAGCCGTAACAAAAAGCCACGACGAAATCATCAGCACGCTAATCGAGAGCGACACCCACAACGATGTTTTTCTGCGAGCAAGAACAGGGCGTATCTCGTAGTGCGTTACATTGCCAGCAGCGTAATGGCGCACCATTCGGCTGATTTGAGTTAAAAGCTCTTTTTGATTATAGGATTTTAAATATCGCGTAACAATGCGGATAATAGGGTCTATACTTTGATACCGCTTTTCCCGCTTGCTCATCGTCATTACTCGAATCATCCAGTAAATACGCCACGGGATTTTTTCATTATACAACGCACCAAGCGGAACATGCTTATGAGCTAATCTCTCGGAATACGTTTCTTGCATAGAAGAGCCACCGCCAAAAGGTCGCTTTCCTGTAAGCATTTCAAAAAGCATAATGCCTAGAGAATATATATCAGCAGTTTTATCGACAGAACTTGAATCGGTAAACTGTTCGGGAGCCATATAGGCAGGAGTACCCATAGAAGATTTTGCCTGCGTCAATCCCAAATCATCGAATTTCTTTGTTGCCGCCATAGAATCGATTGCAGAGATGTTTTTATCTTTTTCGTTGCCAGCAATACCGAAATCCGCCAGCTTTACTTCAGCTCTCTTCGACAAAAGGATATTCGCAGGCTTTATATCGCGGTGAATGATATTCTTGCTATGAGCAAACTTTAGCGCATGGCACACATTCAAAAATATAATAAGTGCAATATTGCAAGGCAGTTTCCCGTGATGCAAAATGAGGTTATTAAGCGACATTCCATCAACTAATTCTTCTACAATATAGCGGGATTTACCGTCTTGAAAATAGTCGTATGTGTTTACGATGTATTGGCTTTGCATATCCATCAAAATCAGTGCTTCGCGCTTAAAGCGTTCCGCGATTTCTTTTTTATGGATAGTAAGCTCTTTTATGATGATAGGCTTTCCAAGCTCTGGGTGCACCGCTTCGTACACCACCCCCATACCACCATGTGCTATTTCCTTTTTAACGAGATATTTTCCAATTGTCTTACCAGCAAGGTTCTCTTTTATTTTTTCTGCCATAATGTATTTTCAAGCAAGATATTACCACGTTACAGCCACGTCTAGCAAGTATTCACTTTGTATAAAAAGATACGCCATACTCGATAACGTACAGCGTATCTTTTTATCGAATCTATTCTTACTTAATTATATTGCTACTGTAAGAACGTCTTCATCAACTGGACAAAAGTATAAATCTTCTTATAAACTTCAACACCAAGCTCTTTAATCGGGTGTTCTGCAGAGCGGTCAAGTTCTTTCCAGTTAATAATAAGCTCTCCGTGAGGCTTTGCATAATCTTCAAGCAACGCTTTTGTATTCTTTGCAACCACAACAAGCTCTTGAGCGGCTTGCTTCATATAAGAACGAGCAAGGTCATTTGAATCTTTCACCTTGGTCTTTATGATGTTCGCGCTTTCGTGGTCGTGTCCAATGCGAGGCAAAAGCGTTTTTATCTTAGAGCCGACAGGTCCATCATCTGCAAGAGAATTATCAAGCTCTGTAATCTTGTCAGAGATTTCAAGAAGACCATGATACGCATTAGACATTTCTCCAGAAAGAGAATTCGTTACCCACTGACCGCGGATAAGAACCAAATCGCAGTATTCTCGTACGTCTTTTTTAACATAATCCACCAAGAACGCCTTTAGATAGCTCAAAGGTGAACAATATTGATAGCTGCCGACATTCTTTCTCTCAAGATTTGCACTCATTTGCGATGTGTAATTCTTTAATCTTGATACCGATGTCGTACCGAAAATCTGCTGCAAAAGGCTATCTATCTGAGAGTTTTTGCGGTCTGCTTGCAGCTTTTTAAGCGTATTTGTAGACTGGCTTCTCATTTTATCAAGATACGCATCAATAACATGGTCATGCAACACTTCAACATCACAAATATAGAACGGGTCTTTTGTGATAAGCTGAATAATCATTTCTATCGTGCGGGAATCCTTTACTTGTTTTAATCGAGAAACGATTTTTTTCCACACAGGGAGAGGAATTGGCTCTACTGTTTTGTACGCTTTTAACAGCTTAAAAAGTTCTGTCCAATCAGAATCAAGAGGAAGAGCCCATGCAACAGTGATAAAGTCTTTTAAATCTTCTGCAATATATTGTGCAGTAATTGCGTCAAATTTCGGCTGAACATTAAAATCGTGTTCTTTTACGCCTGCTGAAAACTTTTTGAGCAAGAAATAAAAATCATAGGAACAAAAAGCCTTGAACGCCATCATCTGTGAATACAAATCATCTATTTGATTGATTCTATCGCCGTCAAACTCACTCATAAATGTTTGAGTATTTTTTTGAATCTTTGTATTCAAGTCTTTAAACGACATCGACTTTGAAAGTTCTATGATTGACTCTTCAGAAAGTTCTTCAAGTAAGGCTTTCTGCGTATCATTCAAAGAAAAATCGACAACTTGATTCTTGAGAGCATTCGGATTTTGAATGCCTTGAAACATAAGCTGTGCAGGGGAAACAGCTTTATACAACTCATAAAAAAACTTTCCAAATGCAGGGAGAACTTCGTTTGCACTATATTTGTAAAACTTAAACTTTGATTTTGATAAATCCTTCGATATATTTTTCAGAAGTCTCCTTTTGTCTGCTTCTGGGTCTCCGCCACCAATAATCGAATGAATAAAGCGCAAAAATATGTTTTCACCTGTTGTTTTACTCTTCTTTGCCATAACTAAATCCTATTTTGCGATAAATAGCAATAACTGTCAAGCAAGTAACCCGACATACTATAAAACATCGGCATATTCATATCTAAAAAACATCGTGTTTTGTATGTTGTCAGAATAAGTTTATTGTAGTATTCTATTGATAGCACCTATTTTCAAAAAGCGGAGATAAGATGAAGATATTTAATAGCCTGCAAAACTTTTTGCTTGCATTTGGTTTAAGCTGCATTCTTTTTGGCATTTACTTTTTAGTTTCGTTTTCCGTAAAAGGCACAACAGGTTTGAGCGTGTTTTTGCGCTTTATGTGTTTGTCTGGCTTTGGAATGGTAATCTTATTTTTTTCTATCGCCTGCTTCAAAAACTATCTCTTGATTTTTGTCGGCACAAACCTCGTTTTCTTTGGTATCCTCGCTCTCATCATCGATACAAATGTTTCAGGCTTAAAGCTCAATGAACTCTGGCCGTTTCTCGTCGTTTCTTCAGGTCTTTCTCTGCTGCCTGCAGGTCTATATCGCACAAAGCGCATAAAGTCCGTCTATCTTTTTCCAGGCATTGCTCTTTTATTTTCAGGACTCTTTTTACTGCCTTTTTCTCTTCATATCGTGGGATTATCTTTCAAGAAGTTTGCTTCTATCGCCTTTCCGATTATAATAATATTGTTGGGTCTGATATTGGTAATAGTATTTTTTTACCAGCAAACTCATCAAAAGAATTTTCCGTATATGAATGATGATTCGGAAATGGAGAATAGAGGTTCTGAAGGTGATAAGTAATGAGCAACAGGAGGAATAGGACGCGCATAGCTGTATTGTTGCTGCTTATTGTTTGCGTCTTTCCATGCAATGCTGCAAAGAAAAAAAAATCAAAAGCTGCTTCCTCTGATTCATCTGCTGTTACGCTTAGTGCGCCAAAGTCAGCAAATTACGTCTATTTTGTGTCTTTAAGCGAAGAGGTACTTTCCAAATTTGAAAACGGCTCACCAGACTCTATTCGCGCCGCTGTGGCTCAAATACGAAAATCCGCTATTGAATACAAAGAAGATGAAAAAGTCATTTTATCGGTTGCGCGCTCTATCATGGAAATCGCATGGACAGGAGAGCGAATTACATGGGACGCGCCTGTTGTTACAACAAAAAATTCTTACACAGGTGCAATCGAATCAGTAAAAAACGGCATTTACGACGTAAGCACAGGACAAAAAGACTTTCTTTCTACCGTCTTGCCATCTTTGTTAGTTGTCGCCTCTCCTCTGCATAATGATTACTTTGACAAATCCTATCAAGACTTAAAAAAATCGCTTGATATGCGCCCGAAATCTGTTCTTGCCAATTACCTTATGGGTAAACTTCTTTGCAAGATGAATCGCTATAAAGAAGCAATTACCTATTTAAAAGTAGCAAACGCAGACGCACCGAATTGCTTTCAAATATCGTATGCACTCTCGGAATCATACTTAAAATCGCAAGATTATTCAGCCGCAAGAATGTCCGCAGAGCTTTTGCTTGACCGCTATCCGCAAAACTTAGAAGTTTTAAAGCTGTGCGCCGAAACTTCTTTTTTGCAACAAGATTACACCTCTTGTGAAGAATATGTAGCGCGCGTTTTGCAGCAAGAGCCTGAAAATATGCAATACATTTTGTTTCGCGTGAAAATATTGCTTGAGAAAAAAGAGTATATCAAAGCGGCTTCTTTGCTCGATGTCTATTCTCGCACTGATTCTTCTAGCCGTGATTATCTTTTGCTTCGCGCAAAATTGCAACACTATTGGAACAGAAACAACACCGCTTCTTTAGCCACTATCGAAGAGGCTATTTCTCGCTATCCAGATGATGGCGAGATTTTAAGTTTTGCCTCTCAAATTGCTTCTATTACAGGAGGCAAAGTTGCAGGAAAAACAGCGGGAGAACTTGCGGCAAAGATAATAGAAAAAGACCCTGAAAATGTTAGCGCATTGCAAATAAATCTGAACGACTTAATAAAAAACGGAAAATGGCAAGAGGCGTATAGCGCGGCAAGTCATCTCTTATCGCTTTTGCCAGAATCAGAGGATTTACAATTCAGCTATATCAATATATGCTTGGCTCTCAAAAAAAATGATGAGGCGTGGAATATTGCGCATAATCTTTATTTAAGAAATTCACAAAGCGACACTGTTATACAGCAGTATATAAAAGTTCTTATCGCGCTCGGAAACACCTCTGAAGCAAAATCGCTTATCGACGGACTTTTGCCGAGTGCTAATTCTAAAATGCGCAGTTTTTTATACTACGAAACCTCTTTTGTAGTAACAAGCGACGATGATATATTAAATGCACTGCGCTCAAGCCTTACCTCAAACCCTCGAAACTCCGATTCTCTGTTTCGCCTCTACGAATTTTACTATCAAAAAAAAGAATACCGCAAAGCGCAATATTATCTCAAGCAAGTAGTTGCACTAAATCCTAACAACGAAATCTATCTACAGCTCAATAGCGAGCTAGAAAATCTCATCAAGCGTTAAATTTTTTCCCACGACCATAGTTATCTTTTTCCCACGACCGTGGTCATACTTTTTCCACGACCATAGGAAAAAAAATTCCACGAGCGTGGGAGAAAAATATGTACGACCGTAAGTGAGGAGCAAGAACGGTCGTAAACATAACACACTTACGGCCGTTCTTCCCTTATGCTTACGGCCGTGGCGCAAGTGATGTACGACCGTGGGAAAAACAGCACCGCAAAAACAACGATATTATATAGAATAATAATGCCGTATCGAATACACTACTTGACGGTAAAAAAATGAAATGGTATTCTATGCTACACCTTTATTTTTTTATCCAAAAATGCTAAGGAAGGAACGAATATGTCTTTTATTCAGTTAGTATTGCAGGACGCTGCCGCTCAAACAGGCAGCGCGATGATGATGCCTATCACGTTAGTGTTAATCATCGCCATTTTTTATTTCTTTATGATTCGCCCAGAAAACAAGAAGCGTAAGGAAACCGAGAAGATGATTGCCGCTCTTAAAAAAGGCGACAAGGTTGTTACCATCGGCGGAATTCACGGAGTTGTCAGCCAGCCTAAAGAAACAACGATTATTGTAAAAGTTGATGACGGCACAAAGATTGAGTTCAATCGCTCTGCTATCTCTACTGTCCTCACTGACAAAAAAGAAGAAAAAGTCGTAAAGATGGACAAGTCAGACAAGACTGAAAAATCAGAAAAAATCGAAGAAAACAAAACGGAGCAGTCTAAAGATGAGAAGTAAGAGAGCGCGTTTGTTTGTTCTTATTGCAGTTTTAGCTCTTTGTTTTTCATTTCTGTGGCCTTCCCTTTGCTGGTATGTGCGCACACCGAAAGAAGAGCAGAACTTGGCTTTAGGTTCATTGGAAAAAATCAAGGATTATTCTACCGATAAAGCAAATACTGATATTGATATGATTTTTGGTTTAGCACGCGCTAATCCAGATTCTCAGCTTACCGAAGAATATGCGTGGCTTGAAAAAGTTGCTAAGAAAAATTACAAGCTCATCGGCGAAAAAGTAAGCTCTCCGATGAGTGTAACAGATGTGCTAGAGGCATTTGATTCAAAGCAAGAGCTTCTTTCTGTGTTTGAAGGCCACTACAGAGATAAAATCCTCAAAAACAAAGAATACTATGAAAACGCTGTAAAGCTCGGTCTTGACCTTTCTGGCGGTATGAACGTCATTGTAAAAGCAGACCTTGACAGCGTTGTCGCCGCTCAGAAAACAGCAGACACCGTTATCAGCGATGATGTCTTAAAAAAGCAGGCAATGGAGCAGGCGATTGAAAACCTTACAAGCCGTATCGACCGCTTCGGACTTTCTAATCCTGTAATCAGACAGCAAGGCGAAGACAGAATATACATTGAGCTTCCAGGAGCTGCAGAAGCAGACCAGATTAACAGCATTATTATGGGTCGCGGTATCCTCAATTTCCGCTTAGTCGATGATAATGCAACAAACAGCTTTATGTCTTATTATTCTAAAAACCCGAACAGCACATTTGACGCAGCAGGTAACTTGATTGACCCGTCTATCATTCCTGATGACTGCGAAGTGTTCGGCTACTATGTCAAAGACGATTACGGTCTTGATGAGAGAATTGGTTTTGTCGTTGTAAAGAAAGAAATCGTGCTTGATGGTCAGCATATCAAGAGCGCAGATGTGGGAACAGAAAACATCACTAATCGCCCACAGGTAAACTTCGTTCTCGACAGTGAGGGAGCAGAGATTTTCGGCGACTTTACCGCAAGCCATGTAAATCAGTCTATGGCTATCGTTTCTGACAACAAGATAAAATCCCGTGCAAACATCAACGAGCCTATTCCTGGCGGTCGCGTGGCGATTTCGGGCTTTAGCTTGCAGGAAGCGCAGAACTTGCAGAAAGTATTGCAGACAGCGTGGCTTACCGTTCCGCTCAGCGTGGAAAGTCAGCAGGTCATCGGTGCTTCTCTTGGCGAAACAGCGATTCATCAAGGTGCAATGGCGTTGAGCGTCGGTCTTCTCTTGATTCTTATCTTTATGCTGGTCTGGTACAAGGGTGCTGGATTTAACGCGGTTATTGCGCAGGTGTTGAACTTGTATATTATGTTCTCTATCTTGTCTGCATTTAACCTCACAATCACGCTTTCAAGTATCGCTGGTATGGTGTTGACTATCGGTATGGCAGTTGACGCAAACGTAATTATCTTTGAGCGCATTAAAGAAGAAATCGCACTCGGTAGACCGAGAGCTACTGCAATCGCAAATGGTTTTGACAACGCATTCTGGGCTATTATGGACTCTAACATCACGACATTTATCGCTGCAATCTTTATGTCACAGCTTGGTACTGGTACAATTCAAGGATTTGCGGTGAGCCTTGCAATCGGTGTTGTATCCTCTGTATTTACAGCACTCTTTGTATCTCGTCTTATCTTTGACTGGAACACACAGACAATGAAAAAGAAAACAATCAGCATCAGCTGGAGGAAGAACTAATGAAAAAGATTATTCATTTCAGCAAAGGTTTCTTGGCTGCTGCTGTTATTAGCTGTGCTATTATCGTGAGCGGCATTGTGGGAATGGCAGTGCGCGGCATAAATTTCGGACTTGACTTTAAGCCAGGTCTTATTGAAGAGGTTCGCATTGCGCCTCCTGCTATCGAGCTTTCATACTCTGGTTCTGCAAACATCAGGGCAGAGGCAACCGCCGCTTCGTTCAATCTTATCATCAGTGGTGCGGGAGCTGAAAACCGTACAGAAGAGTTTGCGTATTACAAATATCCGACTGTAAAAGAAATGAGCGATGCGCTCAACTCTATTGAAGGCATTTCGGCTTCTGTGGTGGGAAAAGCAGACGATTCAACGTATAATCTGTTTGTGGATTCCGCTTCTTCTGCACAGATTACTAATGAAAAGTATCGCCTTTATGTGCCGTATGATGTAGATATTTCTGTAGAAGAAGTGCGCTCTGCCCTCTCTTCTTTTGACGGCATTGCAATAAAAGAACTCGGTGAATCTGCTGCAAACAGCTATCAGATTCGCTTAGGAGATTCAGGCGAAGAAAACAGCTCTAAAGCACTTGCAGACGGAGTTACAAAAGCGTTAAGCGATAAGTTCGGTGCAGAGAAAATCGCAGTGGTAAAAACGGACTTCATCGGCTCTCAATTCTCAACAAGCCTTGTTCGCTCTGCGTTCTTGCTTGTAGCGGCAACATTGCTTTTGATTTGGGCATACGCGGCAATTCGTTTCCACTGGGATTTCGCGCTTGGTTCTGTTGTTGCTATCGTTCACGATGCGCTTGTTGTCTTAGCGTTTATGACGTGGACACAGCTAGAGTTTTCAACGACAACGCTCGCGGCAATTCTTACAATCGTCGGTTACTCTATTAACGCGACTGTTGTTATTCTTGACCGTGTGCGTAACGATATGTTTACGACAGAAGCAAAGACATTTAACGATGTGCTTGACAGTGCATTGTCTGCGACATTAAGCCGTTCTCTCATTACGACGATTACAACACTGTTTGCAGTTGTGTCTTTGTATGTCTTTACGAGCGGAAGCATTAAGGACTTTGCTCTTGCGCTTATCGTTGGTCTTTTGAGCGGTTGTTATTCATCTATCTTTATTTCAAGCGGCTTGATTTCATTTATCCGCCGAAATTGGAAACCTGGAAAGGATTCTATCCACGTTTTCAAGCACGAAGTAAAGAATGAGCATGTTATTCAGATGCAAAACTCATAAAGGCTTTTTAGTAGCGTAACGTTCATAAAATGCAAGGGGGTGGAAAAGCTCCCTTGTTTTTTTATCTCTACTATAGTAATTACAGGAGAAAAAATGACAATAAAGCGTGCAAAAGTCTTAGGCTATTGTATGGGTGTCCGCCGTGCAGTGAATAGCGCAGAAAAGGCACTCGCCGAAAATAATGCAGGCCGTGTATTCACGCTCGGTCCACTTATTCATAATCCAATCGCGCTCAAAGCCCTTTCTGAACGCGGCTTACACGTCCTTTCGATAGACAATATTGAGAGCTTGCAAAAAGCAGATACCGTTATAATTCGTGCGCACGGAGTACCGCCGTTCTTAGAGCGAAAGCTACGAGAAAAAGGCTGTAGCGTGATAAATGCAACGTGTCCTAGAGTTGTGATAAGCCAAAAAAGAGCGGCTGAATATGTTGAGCAGGGATTTACCGTTGTTTTAGCAGGCGACAAAAATCACGGAGAAGTTACAGGAATTGCAGGATACGCGGAAGAAGCAAGCGGCGGCAAAGCAGGATTTTTTTATCTTGTGGAATGCAAAGAAGACACGATAAAACTCATTGACAGCGGAGCATTAGAGCAGAAAAAAGTGATTTTGCTCAGTCAGACAACGTTCAGCCCGAAAGAGTTTGAAGCAATTTCCGCAGAGCTAAAAGCCGCTCCTGTTTCTTCTATCGAAATCTTTAATACGATTTGCCCTGCAACAAAAGAGAGGCAAGAAGCATTGACCGAGCTTGCAAAAGAAGTTGACGGGATTGTTGTAATCGGCGGAAAAGAAAGCGCAAATACAAAACGGCTTTTTTTGAGTGCGCAAAAACTTTCAAGCAACGTCGCTTTTATAGAAAGTGCAGACGAGTTGCCAGAGTATTTTTTTGCGCTAGACACCGTCGGCATCACCGCAGGAGCAAGCACACCAGATAGCGTGATATATGAAGTGGAAGAAAGATTAGAAAAGTAAGATTTCTTTGCATTTTTGTAAAATTGAAAAAAAATCGCTTCACTTTATTGACAATATTTTGTGCATTAGCTATAATAGATTACATCGAATGCACGATTAACTCAGTGGTAGAGTGCCACCTTCACACGGTGGAAGTCATTGGTTCAAATCCAATATCGTGTATCAGACCAGTCAAATACGGCTGGTCTTTTTTTTATGTCCCTTTCACAATTTCTTTTCCTTCCCTAATTATGAAT
>CALDID010000097.1 GCA_937901865.1 uncultured Treponema sp. | reverse complement strand
CTCTTTCCCTACACGACGCTCTTCCGATCTCCCTCTCCTAGAAAGAGAGGGGGGAAAAAGAGCCTGTGGCTGCCCTCGCCTGCTAGGAGAGGGGACGGGTGAGGTCAAGAGTAGAAAATTGTCAAAGACGGGAAAAAACGTCGGCGACGTATAGGAGATATATTTATGGAAAGATTTGAAGTTGGTCAAAAGATTGATACAACCGTGGTTGCGATAAGCGGAGACACCGTATTTATCGATTTAGGTCTTAAAAGCGAGGGTATGATTGCGAAGGCGGAGTTTACCGACCGCGACGGCAACGTTACCATAAAAGAGGGCGACAAAATCAGCGTTTTCTTCTTGGGCGAAAAGCGCGGCGAAATGCAATTTACTACGCGGCTTGCGGGCGAAAATGCAGATACGAGCGTGTTAGAGACTGCGTGGAAGAGCGGGCTTCCCGTGGAGGGCAAGGTCGAAAAGGAAATCAAGGGCGGGTTTGAGGTGTTAATCGGCACGACTCGCGCATTCTGCCCGTATTCGCAGATGGGATACCGACAGAAAGCAGAGGCGGCGGAGTTTATCGGCAAGCATTTGACGTTCTTGGTGTCGGAATATAAAAACGAGGGCAAGAGCATTGTAGTGTCGAACCGCGCGATTTTGGAAATCGAAGAGAAAAAGCACCTTGCAAATCTTGAGAAAGAGATTGTTGAAGGCAAAATCGTTACGGGAAAAATTACGGCTCTGAAGGATTACGGCGCGTTCGTGGACATCGGCGGCTTTCAGGCACTGCTACCGATTAGCGAGATTGCACACCGCAGAATTGAGAATATTGAGAGCGAATTGAGCGTCGGGCAGGAAATCGAGGCGAAAGTTATCAAGGCGGATTGGCTGAACGAAAAAGTATCGCTGAGTATGAAGGCTTTGGAAAAAGACCCGTGGGACGATGTTGCTAAAACGTTCCCTGTCGGCACGAAAATCGACGGCACGATTAGCCGTGTTGCGCCGTTCGGTGTGTTTGTAACCTTAGCCCCTGCGATTGACGGGCTTGTGCATATTTCAGAGCTTGCTGTAGAGAAAAATACGAATCTGAGCAAGGTGTTCACGGTCGGCGACACGTTCAGCGTCGTGGTTACGGGCGTTTTGCCGTCAGAGCACCGCATTTCGCTCAAGCCAGCCTCAAGCGTGGAGCAGGACAAAGAAGCTGAAGATTTCCTCGATAATCAAAGCTCTTCTTCGTATGATACATACAACCCATTCGCCGCGTATTTCTCAAAGAAATCGAAAAAGTAAAAAGCCTTAGGCGATAAATAAAGCCACACAGATTGATGATTCGCTCATAATCTGTGTGGCTTTTTTATGTATAACACACCACCGTGCATTTACTAGAATAATGACGCGCCGTCGCTCTGCAAAGCCAAAGGCGGAGCGTCGTCCGTGATTTCAATCGAGGCGACGGGATTCGGCGACACACGCACCGCCTGCGCCTTTAAGCCCTTCTCCGCAAAACTCGCCGCCGCATAGCGCACACTTGCCGCTTTCGTCCTGCCTTTTCGCGCAAAGTTCAGCGTAAAGCCGAAATTCTCCCTTGTATCGACGTGCAGAATCTCCGCACCGTCTCCCACAATCGTATAATCGCGGTTCATAATGTAGCCTGCGATGCGGCAGCGTTTAATATACACGCACTTGGTTTCTGAATCCTTGTAGATAATCGTGAAAAGAACAGAAGAGAGGCTCTCTTTGTCGCCAAGACAGCAATGCCACAGCCCCGTGCCCACAAACAGCTTTTCGGGCGCTTGGGACGTAATCGAATACATACCGTTTTGCCGCATAAAGAAAATGCGGTCGAACGGCGACACCTGCAGCAGCGTCTTTCCGCCAGACACCTTCGTCCCCAGATTGCCCTTGTCGTCGTACTTGAGCGCAGTGTCGCGGCGAATCACCGCTTTCTTGTCCACCTGCTCGAACGTCGTAATCTCGGTGCGGCGGACTTTTAGCGACTTGTCGATTTTCGCGTCAATCGCGTTCAGCGTCGCAATCGCGTAAGACACAAGGTCGCTCAACAGCTTGTCGATTTCGGCAATGCGCGCCCTAATCGCCGTAACTTCGGTGCGGTTCTTGTTGATGTCGAACAGCGAAATGCGCCGAATCGGGATTTTCAAAAGATGGTCGATGTCCTCGTCGGTAATCTCGCGAATAAGCTCTTTCTTGAACTTGGTGAAGCCCGACCGCACCGCCTGCGCCACGTCTTCCGCCGTCGTCTGCTCCTCGATTTTCTTGTAAATGCGCTCCTCGATAAAAATGCGCTCAAGCGTTCGCAAATGCAATTTTTCACGCTGCTCGGCTCGCTCCGCCTCCAGTTCGCGCTTCAAAATCCCCTTGAGAGCCTCCGCGTGATACTTAATCACGTCCGTTACCGTCATTCGCACAGGCATATTGTCGCGGATAACGAGCAGATTGCACGACACGCTTTGCTCGCACTCGGTATACGCATACAGCGCAGGCACAACGTCCTTTGCATACACGCCGCGCGGCAGCTTTATCTCGATGTTCGCGCGGTCGCTCGTGTAATCGTTAATCGCGGAGATTTTCACACGCCCCGCCTTTGCCGCGCTCTCAATGCTGTTCATCAGCGTTTCTGTCGTCGAACCGAACGGCAATTCCGTAATCACGATTTTCTTTTCATCGCTCAAATCCAGTTTGGCGCGCGTTACGATTTTGCCCAAGCCGTCCGCGTATCCCGACACGTCGCACAGACCGCCCGTCGCAAAATCGGGGAAAAGCTGGAACTTTTGTCCGCGCAGACATTTTTTCTCCGCGTCGATGACTTCCTTGACGTTGTGGCTCAAAATCTTCGTGCTCATACCGACCGCGATACCCTCCGCGCCCAAAATCAGCACGAGCGGCAGTTTTGCAGGGAACGTAACAGGCTCTTTGTTGCGCCCGTCGTAACTCGGCACATATTCCGTCGCCGTCGGGCTAAAGAGAATATCGCGCGCAAGGTTCTTTATGCGGCACTCGATATATCGCGGAGCAGACGCACTGTCGCCCGTGAACATATTGCCGAAATTCCCCTGCTTTTCAATGAACAGCTCCTTGTTCGCCAGCACAACCAACGCCCCGTAAATCGACGCATCGCCGTGCGGGTGATATTTCATACATTGTCCCACGACGTTCGCCACCTTGTTGAACTTGCCGTCGTCCGTTTCAAAGAGCGTGTGCAAAATGCGCCGCTGCACAGGCTTCAAGCCGTCCGCAAGCTCTGGAATCGCGCGGTCGCGAATAACATAGCTCGCATAATCTATAAAATTCTTCTCAAAAATATCCTTTACAAATGCCATTTTCTTTTTCCTTTTCGCTTGGTTCAAATTGCCCAGTTTTCAATACACAAACCATCAATTCGCCCCAAATGCTCCTCGTTGTTTGTTACCAATACCGCACCGCTTGCAAGGGCACTCGCGCCGATAAAAATATCTGCGTCCTCGATAAGCTGTCCGCGCTTTTTAAGGTCAGCATAAATGCGAGCGGCGCACAGAAGCGATTCCCGTGTCATAAAGCAGATAGGAAACAACTCACAGAACGCCTCGAAGCGAGAAAGTTTGTTTTTTGCGTTATGAGCAAAAAGTCCGCGCTCAATTTCATAATACACCATTTCGGGCAAAACAATTTCATTTGCCCCTACAATAGCGAACAGCCGATTTCGCACCTCCTCGTTACCCTCAAGCAAATAACTGACAATATTTGTGTCAAGCATATACACCATCAAAAACGCTCCTTGAAGTTTACGCGATTGCTGCGGATTTCTTCGGCTTCCTCGTGCGACAACATTCCGAACACATTATTTATTGCTTGTATTCTCGAATCGTGTGCAGAAAGAGTTACTTCGCTGTCGGCTCTTTGCTGCTTTTTAAAAACCGCGTCAGACGTAAGCGGCTCGCTTTCATCTAAAAACGTGATGATAACGCGCTGATTCGGCTTAACCGAAACGGCTTCGTCAGTTATATAATTTTTCCCGTCATAATATCCTTTTACTGCAAGCATTTTTTTTCTCCTCAAAGTCTAGGAAGATTTCCTCAATTTTTTCGCCGCTCCCCTAAAACTCCCTCGCCTTCTTTAGAAGAGGGGCGGGGGCTGCAAAACATGCTGGCGTGTCAAGCGTCGATGTCGTCGCTCAAGTTGTTCACGATGAACTCGCGGCGTTCGGGCGTGTTCTTGCCCATATAAAATTCCAGAAGAGCAGGAATATTCTTCATCACTTGGATTTCAATCGGCGTTAAGTGCATATCCTCGTGGATAAACTGCGAAAACTCATTCGGGCTGATTTCGCCCAATCCCTTAAATCGCGTAACCTCCACGCCCGCGCCGAGCTTTTTCAGGCTCTTGTCCCGCTCGTCCTCGCTGTAGCAATACACCGTTTTTTTCTTGTTGCGCACGCGGAAGAGCGGCGTTTCCAGAATAAAAACGTGCCCCGTCGTAACCAGCTCTTTGTAATAGGTGAGAAAAAACGTCAAAACGAGATTGCGGATATGAAAACCGTCGTTATCCGCATCGGTCGCGATGATGATTTTGTTGTAGCGCAGATTGTCGATGTAGCTGGAATCCGCGTCTTTCACGCTGTCGTCTTTTTCGATGCCGAGCGCCATCATCAAATTGCACAGCTCGTCATTTTTATAGATGTCCTGCTGTTTTTTGCCGAACATATTTTCTGGCTTTCCGCGCAGAGAGAAAATCGCCTGATACGACACGTCGCGGCTTCCGACCATTGACCCCGTTGCAGAATCTCCCTCGGTGATAAAAATCATCGAATCCGCGCCCTTTTCGCCGTCGCCTAAATGATAGCGGCAATCCTTGAGCTTGTCGATTTTGAGCTGGGTCTTTCTTGTGGCTTCGAGTTTTTTCTTGCGCAAAGAATTGAGGTCGGTGCGGAAACTTTCGTTCGCGTTGATTTTGTCCTGCATAATCTTCGCCGCGTCAGGATTTTTGTGCAGCCATTCGTCAAGAGCCGCCTGCGTTTCTGCGACAATCCACGAGCGGATATCGGTGTTGCCGAGCTTGTTTTTGGTCTGGCTTTCAAACACGGGGTCTTTCACCTTGACGAGCAGCGCCGCATTTAGCCCATAGCGCACATCTTCGCTGTGATACGATTTATTGAAAAACGCATTGATTCCCTTTAAGAAGCCCTCTTTGAACGCCGCCAAATGCGTGCCGCCGTCCGCTGTGTACTGCCCGTTGACGTAGCTGAAATAGCTTTCGGTGTTGCTGTTTGTGTCGCCGTTAATCGTGTGCGTGAATGCAAACTTGAGCTTGTCGCCCGAATAAAAGCCCACGTCATAGAGTTTTTCGCCGTCCATTTCATTCGTGAGCAAATCGAGCAGCCCGTTTTCGCTTTTGTAGGATTGCCCGTTGCAGATGAGTTCAAGTCCGCTGTTGAGATACGCATAATTCCAAATGCGCTTTTCCACAAACTCCATATTGAACGCATATTTGCCGAAAATCTCCGTGTCTGGCACGAACTCAAAATACGTTCCCGTCTTTTCGCCCTTGGCTGCCTCTCCGTTCAGCTCTTCCTGCAATTTGCCGCGGATAAAACGAGCCTCGCAAAATTTGCCCTCGCGCACGCTTCGCACGATGAACTCAGCCGAGAGCGCGTTGACCGCCTTTGTGCCCACGCCGTTCATACCAACGGAGAACTGAAACACGTCGTCGTTGTATTTTGCGCCCGTGTTAATCTGAGAAACGCAATCGACCACTTTGCCCAGCGGAATACCGCGCCCGTAATCACGCACTTTGACGCGATTGTTTTCTATTGACACTTCGATTTTCTTGCCGTAGCCCATAATGAACTCGTCAACGGAGTTGTCAATCGCTTCTTTGAGCAGGATATAGATACCGTCGTTTTGGTTCGTTCCGTTGCCGAGCCGTCCAATATACATACCGCTTCGGAGACGGATATGCTCCAAAGCGTCCAAATGTTTAATCTGTGATTCGTCGTAGATAGCTTTTTTTTCTGCCATATTTGCATAATATAGAGAAAATCACAAAAAAAAGCAAACCCCTTTATTTCGATTATAACTCTTCTGCTTGAAGAAGAGAGCTTAAAAGCCGTCCGTTTAGAGCATCTGCTTCTTTTGCGTCAATTTCTTTGCAATCAAAAACCTTGTATCCCTCGTCATCGCTGTGTGCAAAATCAAATACATAATCCGTAGAAAACTCGCCGCTAAAATCTTTGCCGCACACACTAAACACTAAAAGAGAAGTTTTTTCTATCGTATCTTCTGCGTTTTCTAAAAACGTTCCGCCGTATATCTTGAACTCTAAATCTTCACAGTCTTCAATTCTTTCACGCCAAAACGCTTCTATTATCTCCTCTCCTACCCGTTTTTCCCCGTCTATTTCTATTTCAGTGCAGAAATTGCTCCATGTCGGCAAATGCAGCATCTTTGAAGAAATCAATACGCTCGCCACGCTTTCCGCACTCTCCACAATCACCACATCATACGCATAATCGCTTGCATTGTCTTCTGTTATAACAGTAGGCTCTCCAAACACCGACCAATCAGCAGCAGTCAAAGACTGTTCTTCAGAAGGCTGTTCATCAGATTTTGACATTTTATCATCTTTTTCAGGTGTCCACCAAAAATCTTCATCAATCGTGCTAGACGAATTCGTCTTATTCTCAAACATATTTTCTTTCAATAATCCCAACTCATCATACAGCGTCGCTATCTCTTCCGAAACCGAAGAGCCTAAAAATGCCGCAGACATATACCACGCCATCGCTTCATCGCTATCAAACGGCACAGCGATTCCGTCTTCATAACATTCCGCAAGTTTCATCATCGCTTCATCATTTTGCAATGCGGCCGCAAGGCGATAATAATACATTCCCTTTTTCATATCGCCCTCAACACCAAAGCCATAAAAATATATGTCGCCTAACAATTTCAATGCGCTCGAATTGCCCGAGAACGCTTCTTTTTCAACATACGGATAAAGAGCCTTCCAATTTTCAACACTTGCAAGCCCGTCATTCAAATAAAAAAGCAATGCTTCTTGATATACTTCGCTTTCGTCAAATTTCTTTTCATCGAATACGATTGCTTTTTTCTCTTTTTTGCTTCCTTTCTCTACACTCCCCTTCAAAGCCAAATCTTCTTCTAATCGCTTTATATCCGCCTCAGCATTTCCGCCATATTCTCCGCATTTTCTGCGATATTTTTTCGCCTCGTCAAAGTTTTGCGTTACGCCATCGCCGCTAAAATATCTGATATACAAATCATAACACGCCTTTTCGTTGCCGCTGTCTGCCGCTTTTTTCAAGTAATATATACATTTTTCAAGGTTCGGCTCTCGTGTTTCTGAATGAGAATCATAATAATCTGCTAAATTATACATCGCATAAATATCGCCTTTCGCCGCACGCTCTTCCCAATACGGCTTCATTTTCTCTTTGTGCGCAATGTGCTTATTTGCTTTCTTTGAATAGCTTTCTTTGCTTTTTGCATACCAATATGCACACAGTTTTGCATCTGCCATAATCGCATCATTTGCATAGAACGAAAAAACTAACTCCAATTCAGCATTTTCATTTTCAAGCTCTGCGGCAGAAGTATAATGAGAAAGTGCCTCGCGTGCATTGTCAGAATTAGACTTATCTTCTTGATACATCGAAAAATAAATATCTGCAATTTCCCCGTCTATTTCGCCAATATCCGCGCCTTTCATCGTCTTTGCTTTTTCCAATAGCTCTATTGCACTCTTCACGTTTTCTTTTACCCCAAAGCCGAGCCTGTAGCACTGCGAAAGCGCAATATAAGAACGCGAAAAAGAGCTTGAAAGCGATGTCGTCAGTATTTGAGAAACAACCTTTGCATCAGTCGTTGTAAATGTACCGCTTTTCATCATAAGCTCACAGTATCGGCAAATCGCAGGTGCATATTGCTTTTCCATTGCTTTTTCTAGGTAAGATAGCATATTTTTTCGACTCATCTTCACGCCAAGCGCATTTTCATAGCAATAGCTCACCGCAAGCTGCGCCCTTACATCACCAGAATCGGCAAGAGCCTTATAAGAAGCAAAAGCCTCTTTTTCTCCGATTTTACCATAATCATCTTCGGTTATGTCTTCATACGCTATATTTTCCCAATCGTAAACGCTTTTCATATATTCATCTATTCCAAGAACTGCGTCATACAGCCTTGTTTTTTCGCTTTTTTCGGAAAAAGATTGAGAACATAAAATAGAAGGAATGAGCAAAATCAAAACAATGAGATACTTCTTCATACTTATCATTATCGACAAACAGCAAAACTCTTCATAGTATGCTTTATTCTTATATACAAAACTATTTTTCCGCCTCCATAATTTTTGTAAATTTTTTTTACAAAGACCCTGTAAATTTTTTTTACACGTAGCCTGTAAATTTTTTTTACATAGCTAGGAATTTCTTTAAACATAGCTAGGAATTTTTTTTAACACAGCTATGTTTGTCGGTGAAACATAACTATGTTTAAGGAAAATAGTTTTTTGATATTTTTTGATAGAGTTACCAAAATATTATAAATCGTGGTATAATTACTCATCGTACAGAGGCAAGCATTACCAGGAGGTCTTATTGTATGAAACGTTATAATGGAAAATCCATTTTCAAGGGCATTGCCATTGGAAAAATCAGGATTTTGAAGAAGGCGGTTTTTAACACCGAAAAACGAGAAGTCGCAGACACTGACGCAGAAGAAAAACGCTATGCCGTCGCCCGTGATACCGCAATTCAGGAATTGCAGGCTCTTTTCCACAAGACAAAAGAAGAAATCGGCGAGGAAACAGCGAATATTTTTGACGTGCAGTCTATGCTTTTGGCTGATGACGACTTCAACGACGCAGTTCTTGACGCAATCCGCAACGAAAAAGCAAATGCAGAATATGCTGTTTTCAATGCAGGCGAGATGATTTCCAAGATTTTCGCAGAAATGGACGATGAATATATGCGTGCGCGCTCTGCCGACATCAAAGACGTGGCTCGCCGAGTGATTACCGTGCTTTGCGGCGGTTCAAGCGAAGTGAGCGCACACGAGCCTCAGATTATCGTCGCCGAAGAATTAACACCTGCCGAAACCGTGCAACTCGACAAGAACAATTTGCTTGCATTTGTTACAAAATACGGCTCAGCACAGTCGCATACCGCGATTTTGGCGCGCACTATCAATATTCCTGCTCTTACAGGCGTTATCATCGACGCAGATTGGGACGGAAAAATGGCTATCGTAGACAGCTTCACAGGCGAGTTTATCATTGAGCCAGATGAAGAAACACTCAAAGAAAAGGAAGAAAAACGCGCCGAGCAGCTCAAAAAACGCGAAATGCTCTTGACGCTCAAAGGTCAGGAGACTATCACGAAGAGCGGAAAGAAAATCAAGCTCTATGCGAACATCGGCAACGTGGACGACGCGGAAAAAGCCAACGAAAACGACGCAGAGGGTGTCGGATTGTTCCGCAGCGAATTCCTTTATCTCGGTCGCTCAACGTATCCAACGGAAGAAGAGCAGTTCGTGGCATACAAAAACGTGGCGCGCAAGATGAAGGGCAAAAAGGTCATTATCCGCACGCTCGACATCGGAGCGGACAAGCAGGCGGATTATTTCAAACTCGATGCGGAGGAAAATCCTGCGATGGGCTTCCGTGCAATCCGCATCTGTCTTGAGCGACCTGAATTGTTCAAAACACAGCTCCGCGCTATTTACCGTGCAAGCGCATTCGGCAACATCGCGATTATGTACCCGATGATTATCAGCGTGGACGAAGTGCAGAAAATCAAGAAGATTTCAGCCGACGTGAGAAACGCACTCAACAAGGAAAATGTGCCGTATGGCGAAGTGGAAGAAGGCATTATGATTGAAACGCCAGCCGCGGTGTTGATGAGCGAAGAGCTTGCGCAGGAAGTGGATTTCTTCTCAATCGGAACGAACGACCTCACGCAATACACGCTTGCGATTGACCGCCAGAATGCAAAGCTCGAAAACTTCTACAATCCGCACCACCCTGCTGTGCTCAAGGCAATCAAGATGACGATTGACAACGGGCACAAGCACGGCTGTTGGGTCGGCATTTGCGGAGAGCTAGGCGCAGACACCGAGATGACTGAAACATTCGTGAATATGGGAATCGACGAGCTTTCGGTAAGTCCGTCAAGAATCCTTGAATTGCGCGAAAAAATCCGCTCTATTGAGTAGACACAAATTCTGTCTAAAAAGCACAGTTTCCCCTGTGCTTTTTTACTTATATGTTCAAAATGTAATCAGAAAATAACGGCTCTTCTGCGATATAATCATAATCAGAGGTAATGAATGAATATTGATACAACTATGATTGACTCGTATATCGAGCGGCTTATGACGGATTCTAGTGCGCAAATCCCCGTTTGGAATATTGAAAAGGCAAAGGCTGGCAAAAAATCGGGGTGGGATTATATTGACGGCTGTATGATTCTTTCGCTTTTGGAGTTTTTCGACACCACAAAAGACAAAAAATATTTGCAGTTCGCTGATTACTACGAGGATTATCGTGTACACGATGACGGCTCTATTGACGGATACGACAAAGAAACGTGGAATCTTGACGAAGTGAACGGAGCAAAAAACTTAATCACGCTTTACACGCTCACCGCAAAAGAAAAATACAAAGCAGCCGCTGCAAATATTTACGACCAAGTTTTGCGACAGCCCCGCACTAAAGAAGGCAATTTCTGGCACAAAAAGATTTATCCAAATCAAGTATGGCTTGACGGCTTATATATGGCGTTGCCGTTCTATATGGAATATGAGGCAAAATACAACAACAGCCGCAATGTAGGCGATATTTACCGACAGTTTTTCAATGTCTATGACATAATGCGCGACAAAGAAACAGGTTTGTATTATCACGCATACGATTCAAGCAAGATGAGTTTTTGGAGCAACAAAGAAACAGGCTTGAGTCAGAACTTTTGGCTTCGTTCGCTGGGTTGGTATGAGATGGCGTTGCTTGATACGTTGAACAAAGCTGCAGACAAAGACAGTGACGATTGGAAAAAGCTAAAGGGCATTTTCACAGAGTTTATGGGGTCGATGACCCATTTTCAAGATAAATCGGGTATGTGGTATCAAGTGCCGAATATGAGCGATGATGAGAGCATCAAAGCGGGCAACTATCTTGAAACATCGGGCAGCGCAATAATGGCGTATGCGATGATGAAAGGGAGCAGATTGGCACTTTTGCCAAAAGAGTATGCCGAATACGGAAAACGCGCGTTTGAGGGGATTTGCGAAAAGCATTTGAAGAGCAAAGACGGAAAAATGAGTCTTGGCGGAATTTGCCTTGTGGCAGGATTAGGACCTGAAACAAACAAGAAGCGCGACGGCAGTTTTGCGTATTATATGAGCGAGCCAATCGTGGAAGACGACGCAAAAGGTGCAGGCCCGTTTATCTTGGCATATAACGAATATAAACAGCTTCGCTAATTTTTTTTCTTATCGAGCAATAAAAACAAACACGGCAGCTTTTTCCCCTCAAAGAAAGAAAGCCGCCGTGCTGTTTTTTTCGTGCGGAATGGTGTGAATAGCAAATTATTTTCTGAGTTTTTCTTTTAGAAGAATAGAAAACTTTTTAAGTTCTGCATCAATGACTGAATCCATTTTGGCAAAAAGGCTATCATCGCCTTGAAATTCCCGTGTAGTATAGAAGAAAGTTGCGGGAGAAATATCGAAAATGACGCAAAGAGAATCGAGGAGTTCGGCGGTAACGAAGGATTTACCGTTTTCGATTCGGCTTAAATGAGTCGGAGTAATCTCGAGTTTTTCCGAAAGCTCTTCTTGAGTAATCTTATTCAGCTTCCTAAAGTGCTTTAAGTTCTCACCAAAAATATCTTTCACGTTCACAGTCATTTTCTATTTATTTTATCTATTTCACCCCCTAAAAGACATTATATTAAAGTGCAACTTATCTACAATAACTTGCGCTTTAATAGCAAATTCTAATTGACAATCTAACATTTAGCTACTAGAATAAAAATAAACATGACATTAAATGTTATGTAGATAAAGTAAATCTATTTAATTAGAGTTAGGAGAGTATGAATTGAACTTAGTTGCAGATGATAAAGTATTTAGAGCTTTTCAAACTTTTTATTCTTATGAGGAGAATACAAATAATGATGACATTCACCAGTTTTTCTTTTTGTATGCACTAATTGATAATCTAGCACGAGAATACACAAAATCTAAAAAAAATGAACTAAAAGAAAGAGGTTTATCTGTTCCGAAAGAAGACTGTGATAAACTTAGATACTTTTTATATGATGTTCTTAATTCCGATTCCTACAAAATTCATTTTACCTGTTTTAATCCAATAAAACATCTTGAAGAAGAAAAAAAGACACTTCTGCTAAAGGATTTGAAAAAAGGAAAGAATTTACTTGCAGATGCGGATTCAAAAAAATCGTTTTCTGCAATTGTCGCATTGTTCATGAAAATAGCATATTTAAGGAACAAAATATTTCACGGAGATATTGATTTTACTCAAGGTTGTGTATCTCAAAAAATACGAGAAGCAGCAATCGTTTTAGAGGACTTTTGCAATTGTTTATTTAGATTAATAACTTCATAAAACAAGGAGATATGAAATGAAAAGAAAGATTTTATGTATTGTATTGTTGTTTTTTGCTTTGCCGATTATGGCATTTACAACAGATTCAGTAGCGATATACAAAGGAACAACTGCAACTGTCAGAGCATACGACCTTTTTCTAAAAGAGATGGCAAGTGCTACAGTTTCTGCTTCTGAAGTTAAAAAACTAACTAAGGAAGAAAGTAATCTTCTTTGGAAAGCTTTACGGGAATATGACTACAAAGCAGGTGAAGTATATGAGGTAATTATATACACAATATTTGGCTCTATCTACTCACCAACTATTTTTAATACCAGCTTGTTTGTTGAGATTCAAAAAGATGGTTCTTGTATTTGGTATGGCTATAAAGACCATTAAGGAAAACCTAAAAATCGAATGTGAATGAATTTCTTGAAACAGTGAAGCTAATTGCGGAAACAGTTACAACTCTTAGTACAGCAGTTATTGTAAGTCGTCATATAAAAACTATAAAAGTTTTCTTCTTAGGAACGTATACACTAGACGGCAAAAAAGTTAGATTTTGTAAAGCTGTGAAAGAAGCAAAGAAGCAAAAAGAGAGAATCCGAAATATTGTAAATGCTATCGCTCCTAATAGAGAAGATGAGTATTTACTGAATAAAGAGAAACTGGAAAAACTATTATTTGAATCAGGGATATTGACAAAAGTATCTCGTTCAAGGGAATAAACAAGGAGAATTGTTTTATGAAACTGAAGAATATTTTACTCTCGCTTATATTCGTATTTTTGTTTGTTTCATCTGCATTTTCTGAAGAAAAGTGGATAGATATACATGCAAACTTAAAAGTAACAACTTCTGTATATTTGCCAATGAAAAACAAATGGAGTACGCTTGAGGGGGCGATTGAAGATGCAATGTATATCGCAAATTCGTTTTCTGACAAAGCGGAGTTTACTGTAACCATCTATAAAAAAGATGACTTATTTACAAATGATTTTTTCAAAGAAGATTACATTTACGGAAGCGGAACAAGTGCTGTCGTAAATCTAAAATATGGGTTAGTAAGTTTGCAATATACAAAATTCGATGATGAACCTATAAGTGATGTCGGCTGGGATTGGTTTTATTTTATAACTCTCAATGATAATCGTGTACTTTGTTTAAGCATTTTAGAATAAAAGGAGCTGAAGTTTTATGAAAACAAAGATTGTTTATGTTTTGGCGTTGGTAGCTACTGTCGTTTCGTTTGTAAGTTGTGCTACGACACAGCTTATTTCTCTTGATGAAGAAACAGGATTAAAGGGGATTTATTCTACTTCTAAGCTAAAAGAGAAAGATTTCTCCTCTTCGACAGAAGGTTTTGATTTTTTTATTGAAGATATAGATTATCGCTGTTCAAGTTCTTATATCTTCTCTATGATAAAATCCAAGATACAAGAGGGAGAAGTTACAAGTGTTTCTTTAAGTGACGAAGAAGATTCAATTCTAAAAAGCATTGCAGAAAAAGGACAATTCATAACCTATTCGCCCAGAGATATGATTATAGCATATTCAGTATACGACAAAAATACACAAAGATATGTTGAGTATGATTTCGGATTAGTTATTGATAATACTGCCTATGCTGCATATAAGAAAACTGATTCTTATATTGCGACCTGCAATATAAAGATAAATGATTGCAATGAAACTATAAAAAAATGCTCCAATCCGACCATTGAAAAATCAAGAATTGTTCAAGTACCGTACACCGTAACTGAAAGGGTATTTGTACCAGGAAATATAGGAGCTCGCACATCACATTATGGCTCTAGTGAGATAACTTATGACCATTATGAAACTAGAACATATACAGAATACAGAGATGAAATCGAATTTTATACAATTCCTGACCCAAATTACAATCCTAAAGCTGTAGAAAAAGCAAAAAAGGATTTGCAATATTGGCAATCCGAAAAAAATAAAGCTAATGATAGAAAGGAGAAATTACCTTTCGATTTATTTCCTTTGTAATATGAGAGGCAAATTTTATGAAAAGAAAGATTGTTTGTGTGTTAGCGTTGTTGTTCTGTCTGCTTCCGATACTGGCAGAAGAAGGTCCAATGGATAAAGGTGGGTGGCATACTGACAGTTATTATGGAACACAATTTTACAGACTTTCGTACCAGTACAGAGAACAAGACGGCTATGCAATGGTTCAAGGAAGAAAATTACATTACTGGTTATACGACAGTATCACTTATAAAAACAAGCACGGAGGCGATACTTCAATAATCTATAATCAAGTTATTCCAAATTGGCTAGAAGATATGGGATATGTCATTGATTATGATAATATAGTGGTTGAAGACCCAAATCCAGCTTTAGCTAATTCTGTCCGTATGCTTATGAAGCAGAGAGGAGCAGATATTAGCGTTACACTTGTTACAGATGGAAGGAAACCTTATGCTTGTATAAACGAGTATTTTCCAAGCAAAGATACTTATAAATTCACAGAATATCCACTTTATAACTAAGGAGATTTGAAATGAAAACAAAGATTTTATTTGCAGTTGTGTTTTTTTCATTGTTCGCAGTGTTGCCACTGTGTGCAGAGGTTAAGAAAACAGAACTGTATCACGGTGGAGTGTATGGGCAAGAGTTTTGGCTATCTGAATATAGAGATGGTGATGAAGCATATCTACATTTAACAATATATGACGGAGGTCCATGTGAAACTCATTTCGACAACAATTACGGAACTGCTTATTATATAAACTCAAAGTGGTTCTCTAACAAAAAAGAACTTGATGAAAATATAAAAGCCTGCAAAGACTTTTTTATGTATTCACTGAATTTCGTATATCTCAATGAAATTCCAAAAGCGTGTGCAATGGAACTTTCTTGCAAATTGATACGCTATGATATGGTGTCTTCTGGAATAGAATTCATTCGCTTGCAATGGGATTGCGAAGATTTGCTTTCTCTGTTCGATACCATTAGCGAATACCATCATCGAGGCGAATATGGTATATTACGGCAAAATGCTGGCAAGGAAAAATTATAAAATAAAAAAAACAACTACACTCAATCACGGAATGCCCCCTCACCAATTTCTGTCACACTCTTAGGAATTGCCACAGACTTAAGCGATTTACAGCCAGCAAATGCCCAATCGTCAATTTTTGTCACACTCTTTGGAATTATCACATCCACAACATCATTTCTACAATACGTTACAATGCCATCTTTGATTGTCAAAACTTCATTTACCATAAAAACTCCTTATTCCGCGTCAGCATAGTATCGCAGTGCTGTACATTAGTTTGTACAACTCCCGTACATTATGCTGTACGAAAGGCGTACATTACCTTGTACGACACTCGTACACTATGCTGTACGCTTTTTGTTAATTCACAGCCGTCAAACTTTTGCTATAGATTCCAGATTTCAGCGTCTTTCCACTTTCGCTTCTGTTTCCTGTCAATTTTGTTCGCACCTCAAGAGAGAACTCGCCTTCGCTCACGTCTGCACCAAGAAGAACCATGAGTTTGGCAGGCTTTGGCTCTCCGACTGGCGTGCAGCGGTACTCTTTGCCGTCAACAGTCTTGACGAATACGCCTTGCTCACTGTCTTTCTTGTCGAACTTCAATCTTGAGCCAACAATTTCCATAACAGAGCCGAGCTTTATCGCCTGAGTGTCGCCCGTAACGCCGTCCGTAACCTGCGTGATATACGGGTCTGTGTTGCTGCCCTCTTTCTTGTAGACTTTCGCCTTTTTCGCCGCCTCGCGAAGCAAAGTGCCAGGCGTTGCGTTGAGGTTGACCGCGTGGCGTTTTGGGTCAAAGGTGTCCGCTTGGTTGGTGAACACGCCCGAAACGCTGAACGCCGTGCTGAACAAATCGCTGTTGATTACGCCGCCGTCCGCAATGATGTCCGCATACACTTTCGCTTCATTCTTGCGAACCGCTGCCAAAGCCGCTTCCGTAACGCCGCCGAGCTTGACGATTTCCGCATCAATCCGCTCCTGCGTCCACACCTGCGATTTCTCTGGCACGACCTGCGCCATACAGTCGTCAGGGTCAGCAGTTAAGAGATTTTCTCTTAAATAAATTGGTATCATAAAATTCTCCATCGCACAGCCCTGTCCTCATAGACTTCACTGTGCGTTAATATATAAAAAACCCCTAGACCTACGATAAAGTCTAGAGGTTATTTCAGCCACAGGCTGTTTTGTAAGAGCCCCAAGCTGTTTTTCTCTTTCTACTAGCTTCCCACCCACGAAGCCGCCTCTTGCTACTGCCATCAATTCACTCTTGCACGAGTTACCTTCGGATAGCCCGGATAAATCCGCTGTGCCATCTTTTGAATCCCGTGCATTCGCTCCATACTCATCTGAGCACTGACCAAACAAGACAAAATTGCAGCCCCTACGTCTTCGTCCATTGATTCAGATTTGCTCGTCGCCTTTCTCATCTGATTACAATGCAAATCGCGTGCATGTTCCAAATTCATTCGTGCCGTTTTAATCGTCGAAAGCATAGCCTGTGCAATCTCTGAACGTGTCATGTTTAATCCCCCGCTGTATTTTTTATCGGCGCAGGAAAATGGGACTTAATAGATTTTTGAAAATATCTTCGCCCAACAAAAAAGGAGAAGCTCGCCACTTCTCCCCTCATCTAGCCGCCGTTTATTTTACAGGGCAATCGATGTGCGCCGCGCTCGCCTCTTTGCTCACCGTGCCGTCTTCGCCGCTTTTAAGCATTTCGTCCATCGTGTGCCAGCCAAGCACCGCGCACTTCACACGCGCAGGCATATGCGAAATATTTTGCAGCGCGGCGGCTTCGTCGAGTTTCTCAAGCGATTCCTCGCTCGCACTGCCCTTAATCATCTGCTGAAACAACTCCGACAACTCCGACGCTTCTTCCACGCTCTTCCCGATAACGTCATCAAGCATCATATCTACCGACGCTTGACTTACCGCGCACCCAGAGCCGTTAAAAACGCCGTCCGTAATAACGCCGTTTTCGATTTTCAGCTGCAAATAAATATTGTCGCCGCAACTCGGATTCACCCCGCGCAACGTCATCGACGGCTGTTCCATCACGCCTTTGTGCGTCGGGTTCAAATTATGTTCGTTCAATATTTGTGCATAAAGCGATTTCATATCCATATTCTTTTCTCCCACAGGCACAGCCTGTTGTACGTCCTCCGTACAGTACGCTGTACGACACCTGTACCCTATGCTGTACGGCACTTGTACCCTATGCTGTACGACACCCGTACATTACGCTGTACGCCGTTAATCTTTGAAGCCCATCCAGCCGCGCACTTTCTGCACCTTTTCGGCGAAGATTTCCGCTTCTTTTTCGGTGTTGTAAAAATACACGCTCGCCCGCGCCGTCGAACCGACCTTGAGGAACTCCATCAGCGGTTGTGCGCAGTGATGCCCCGCACGGATTGCGATGTTTTCGCTGTCAAGAATCGACGCGATGTCGTGCGGGTGAACGCCGTCAATCGTAAACGTAACGATGCCCGAATGTTTCGCGCTGTCCGCCGAACCGACGACGTGGATATACGGATTTTTTGCAATGCCGTCCATAATAATCGCCGCAAGAGCGTTGTCGTGCGCCTCGATATTCTCAAATCCAATCGCCGTGATGTACTCAATCGCCCTCGCCAAACCGACCGCGTCCGCCGCGTTCACCGTGCCTGCCTCGAACTTGTGCGGCACTTCGGCATACGTCGCGCTTTCACGGGTAACATACTCAATCATCTCGCCGCCCGTGAGAAACGGACTCATCGCCTCAAGCAGCCCGCGCCGCGCATACAGCACGCCAATGCCCATCGGAGCGCAGAGCTTGTGTCCGCTGAAGACAAAGAAATCCGCGCCGATGTCCTGCACATCGATTTTCTGGTGCGGTGTGCTTTGCGCTCCGTCCACCACGACCGCCGCGCCTTTGCCGCCGTTTCCCACGCGGTGCGCATATTCGGCAATCTCTTTCACGGGATTCGTAACGCCCAAAACATTGCTGACGTGTCCAATCGCGACAATTTTCGTTTTCGCCGTGATTTTCGCCTCGTATTCGGCTTTCGTAATCACGCCCGCGCCGTCTGGCTCAAGAAAAACCAGCTTTGCGCCCTTTTCCCGTGCGATTTTCTGCCACGGAAGCAAATTGCTGTGATGTTCCATTATCGACACGACGATTTCATCGCCTGCGCCCACGTTGTCGCCGCCGTAGCTGTACGCCACGAGGTTCAGGCTTTCCGTCGAATTGCGCGTGAAAACGATTTCCGCGTCTTCTTTCGCATTGAGGAACGCCGCGACCGTGTGCCGTGCTTTTTCATATTCGTCCGTCGCCCGCACCGACAAGCCGTACAGCCCGCGCAACGGGTTCGCGTTGTTCTTGCGGTAGAAATCCGCAACCGCCTCGATGACGCATTCGGGACGCTGTGCAGTCGCCGCGCTGTCAAAATAAATCAGCCCCTCGTTTTCTTTTGCCGCAAAAATCGGGAAGTCTTTTCGGAGATTCTCAAAAAACTGCTTATTCATTGCCAAAACTCTCCTCCACATAATCCGCGATACGCGACACCAGATTTTCATCGGGAATAAAGCGGCAGAGCGACGTAATTTTTGCCTTTATCATCATCTCCTGCGCCGTTTTTGCGTCCACGCCGCGCGTCTGCATATAAAAGAGCAAATCCGCGCCAAGCCTGCCGACCGACGCACCGTGCCGCCCTTCCACGTCCTCTTCGTCGCACAAAATAACGGGCAGCGATTTATTATGCACGCTCTCGTCAAGCAAAAGCACGTCCTCTTGCTCATCGCCCGTCGCGCCTTTTGCGCCGTTCACAAAGTCAATCGTACCGCGCCACGTCTTTCGCGATTTGCCCATCATCACGCCGTCAACACTCATTTTGCTGTTGCTTTCCTGCCCCGTTTGGTGCGCGACATAATTGATGTCGAGTTCCTGCTCGCCGCGGCACACATACGCCACTTTGCCCTCGATAAGCGATTTATAGCCCTCGGTCGCCGCATAATTGCCAATCCACGTCTTTTTTCCGCCAAGCGACAATTCAATGATGTTCACTTTCGCGCTGTCCGCAATCTTTGAGCCGATGTCCTCGAAGTTCTCCACATTCTCGCCCAACAGCTGCACTTTCACGATGTTGACGACCGCATTTTCCTCGGCAATAATCTGCGTTCTAAATCCCGCAAAACCAGCCGCGCTCTTTTCACTCGCCGTGTCGAAAATAAACGTGCTTTCGCTGTTCGCGCCCGCCTTGATAACAACATCGGTCAGCACCTTGTCGCCGTCTTCCACAAAATAGCTCAAGCGCACGACAGCCGCCTTTGCACCAGAATCCACAGTGTACACACTCGACGGGATTTTGTCCTTTGCCGCGTCAAACAGCGCATCAACTTCCGCGCCCATACCGCAAGTGCACAGCGTTTCGCTATCGCCGTCCGCGCACGACACGCCAGCGGGCAATTCCGTTTCGGCAAGCGCACACGACGTATCGAATAAACTTGCGTCGGCGTGCATTGCAGAATTATTTATGTGCAAAAAGTTCCACGTCAGCGTTGGGAACTGATTTACTTTCAACTCATTCTCATTTTTTGTTTCGCTCATCAGTTCACGCTCCCTTTCATCTCAAGCTGGATAAGATTATTCATCTCCACGGCGTATTCAAGCGGCAATTCCTTGCTCACAGGATTTGCAAACCCCGATACAATCATTGCGCGCGCATCGTTTTCGCTGATACCGCGGCTCATCAAATAGAACACCGCTTTGTCGCTGATTCGCCCGATTTTCGCCTCGTGCCCCACGTCCACATCGTCGCAGCGAATATCCATCGCAGGCACGGTATCGCTTCGGCTCTTTGAATCGAGCATCAAACTCTGACAATTCACGCTTGCCTTTGCGTGCTTGGCCTCTTTGGTAACCGTAACGCCACTGCGATAGGTGCTGATTCCGCCGTCTTTGCTGATAGATTTCGTGTCGATAACGCAAGAGGTATGCGGTGCGGCAAGAACCATTTTCGCGCCCGTGTCCAGATTCTGCCCCTTGCCCGCGAACGTGATTCCCGTAAACTCCGCGCGCGAATGTGCGCCGCGCAAAATCGTCATCGGGTACAAATACGAAACGTGACTGCCGAACGACCCCGACACCCATTCCATCGTGCCGCCCTCTTCCACCAGCGCGCGCTTTGTGTTGAGGTTGTACATATTCTTTGACCAGTTTTCAATCGTGCTGTAGCGAAGACGGGCATTCTTTTTCACATACAATTCAACACAGCCCGCGTGCAAGTTCGCGACGTTGTATTTTGGCGCAGAACAGCCCTCGATAAAGTGCAAATCCGCGCCCTCGTCCACGATAATCAGCGTGTGCTCGTACTGCCCAGCACCTGCCGCATTGAGTCTAAAATAGCTTTGGAGCGGGATTTTCACCTTCACGCCTTTGGGCACATACACAAAACTGCCGCCCGACCACACCGCACCGTGCAGAGCCGCAAACTTGTGGTCTGTCGGAGGCACAAGGTGCATAAAATATTCCTTGACCATCTCGGAATACTCGCCCGTCAGCGCGCTTTCCATATCCGTGTACACCACGCCCTGCGCGCTCACTTCGTCTTTTACGTTGTGATACACCAACTCGCTGTCGTACTGTGCGCCCACGCCCGCAAGCGATTTGCGTTCAGCTTCAGGAATTCCCAGTTTCTCAAATGTTTCCTTGATGTCTTTGGGCACATCTTCCCATTTTGCCGCCATTTCGGTTTTCGGCTTCACATAAGACACGATTTTCTGAATATCGAGGTCGCTGATGTCTGGTCCCCATTCGGGAATATACATCTTATTGTAGATTTCCAGCGATTTCAGGCGAAACTCCCGCATCCATGCAGGGTCGTTTTTCTCTGCGGAAATGCGCTCCACGATTGCTTTGTCTAATCCCTGCTGCAAGCGCAAAAAATCGTTCTCGCTTTCTTCGTAGCGGAAATCGTAGAGCGAGCGATTGATGTCCGCAACCTGCGTTTTTTCCTCAGCCATCACAGACCTCCGCCAAAATCATTCGCAGACAACGCCTTGACTTTCTCCATCGCCGCTTTTGCCGCCGCAAGCTGTTTTTCTTTGCGTTCAGCCTCTTTTATCTCGTCGGGAATAAACTGCTCAAAGCCGTTTTCATTGATTTCTTTCACCAGCGAGCCATCGCCCGTGTGCACAATGCGCCCTTTGACCATAACGTGAGTGTAATCCACGTGCAAGCTCTCCAAAATGCGCGTTGAGTGCGTAATGACCAAAAGCGCGCCGTGCATTGTGTTCTGATATTCGCGGATTCCTTCGCTGACTGTGCGCACCGCGTCCACGTCAAGACCGCTATCGGTTTCGTCCAAAATGGCGAGCTTTGGCTTCAACATCAAAAGCTGCAAAATCTCGCTTTTCTTTTTCTCGCCGCCCGAAAATCCCACGTTCAAATCGCGGCTTGCATAGGAATGGTCAATGTGCAGAATATCCATCGCCTTTTCGAGCGATTTCTGAAACGCCATCAATTTGACTTTTTCGCCCGTAACCTGCTGCATAGACGAGCGGATAAATGATTCAAGGCTGATTCCGGGCACTTCGAGAGGGTCTTGGAAGCTCAAGAAAAGACCTGCTTTCGCTCTTTTGTCTGCGCTTTCCTCGGTGATATTCTGTGCATCGAAAAAGATATTTCCAGACGTAACCTCATAGTTTGGACTGCCCATAAGCGTGTAGCCGAGTGTAGATTTTCCCGCTCCATTCGGTCCCATCAAAACATGCGTTTCGCCGCTGTTTATTGTCAGATTGATGTCGTGAAGAATATCTTTCGCGCCAATTTTAACGGAAAGGTTTTCAAGCTCAAGCAAGCTGTTTGCCATAATAACTCCTTTGCTGTTTAAAGGACAGCTGGTTGCATAAAAAATGTGTGTTAAAATAATATCTTTTTTGCGGCTTGTTTGCAACAGTATTTACTGTTTTTTTTATAAAAGCGCAAAAGACAAATCTCGGTAAAATATGATACAGTATCTTATAATCTTAAAACTCCAAAAGAATTCTATAGATGAGGTACGAAAATGAAAAAACACGTTGTCTATTTATCCGAAGAAATCGAAGAAACTGCTCTTGATGTGCTAAAACAACACTGCACTATCGTTTCTTCATTCGATAAGAGCGACGACATCGAGGGAATTATCACCCGAAAAATCCCCGTTACCGCAGAAATTATGGCGCATTGCCAATCTTTGCGCGTAATTAGCGACCACGGCACAGGAGTTGACCAAATCGATATGACGGAAGCTAAAAAACGCGGTATCATCGTCAAAAACACCCCAGGAGAGAACGCAGAAAGCGTAGCCGAACTTGCCTTGAGCTTTATGCTCTCCCTTTTGTACAAAGTCAAGCTGAATGACCGAGGACTTTGCGAGGGACGCTTTGAAAAATGGGGACAAAAAGAGCTGAACGGCGCGGAACTCTTTGAAAAAAAAGTCGGCATCATCGGCTCGGGCTACACAGCAAAGGGGCTTGCGCATATCCTAAAAAGCGCGTTTCATTGCACGGTGTTTTGCTATAATCCGCACCGAAATGCCGATGAACTGCGCGATTTCGGCTTCATCAAAATCGAAAATCTTGCCGACCTTTTCGCACAAATGGACATCGTGAGCGTAAACACGCCTTTAACGGCGGAAACACGAAACCTCGTGAACAAAAACATCTTCGCCTCCGCCAATCCACGCCTCATTCTTGTCAACACTGCGCGAGGCGGCATCGTAAACGAGGCAGATTTATACGAAGCTCTTTTCACCCACAAAATCGCAGGCGCGGCGAGCGATGTCTTTTGCGATGAACCGCCAGAAAAAGCCAATCCCCTGCTCTCTCTCGATAATTTCATCGCAACGTTGCACATCGCAGGCTCAACAGAAGAAGCCATGCGCCGCGTCGGACTGAAAACCGTCGAAAACCTCCTCAGCGTTCTCGAACATCGCTAGCGTATTTCATCGCGCTTTGATTTTACAGATAGATTGCGTCATCGTTCCCATCGGGCAGAAGGTACACCACGAGCGAGGTCGATAGAAAACCATCACGATAAGCCCGATGAGCGTCGATGTCAGCATCAGACTGTAAAATCCATAGCTAAATTGCGCCACCCATGCCCAGTTTTCGCCCAAAAATCCCGTATACGCCCACTTCCACGGCACTTTTATCGTCCAAAACAGCTTTATCGCCTGCCGCAAAGACCGCGCGCCCCGTGCGACGAGGTATGTTTGAGCCACCATAGAGCCGAACATCGTCAAAAAGAACGCTAAAAAGCCAAATCTGAACCATTTTGACGAAAGAGCGCGCGGAGTTACCTTGCCGCAAGATAATTTTGCGCCTAAAACGCTGAAAAGCTGCCCTCTGCCGCAATATCTGTTGCAAAAATGCTTGTTTCCTGCGAAAATCGCGAACAAAAGCGGCACAATAAAGTCTATCATGCCCAGCCACGCGAACAAAATATTGAAAAATCCCAGCGAAAAATACACTATCGACCAAATCCACAGGTATTCATACCATTTTTTCTTTGCCATTCCCGCCATTTTATGCCTCCCTCGCACTGATTACGCCCGCAGGACACGTCTTCGCGCACAAAAGACAGCCAACACACCGCTCGCTTTCCACTTTCGCCGCCACGCCCCTCCAAACTTTAATCGCACCTCGCCTGCACACCTTTTCGCACGCGCCGCACGCCACGCAATTTTTCTCGTCCACAAACGCCGTTTTCCTTTGTTTCATACTTTCCCCTAAAAATGCAGTAGAATTAGAACGATTTACATTGTATACAATTTGTCTTTCTTTGTCCAATGAAAAATATTTTATACAATCTAGTTTCTCAATAAAAAAAGGCGGCTCATTTCGCTCAAGAAACAAGCCGCCCAGAATAAGAGGAGTTTATTTTTTTTTACTTAATGCTCGGAGTAAAGCCGAGAATCTTCTCTGTCGAATCGTAATGAGCTGCTAATTCGTCGGAAGACAGCTCTTCTTCAAAGCGGAAGAACGCTTTTTCGGCAGTATTGATTGTGTCCCAATCAGCCCACTTCGCGCTATTGACTGCGCCGTGAATTTTCGTGTTGAGGAACACCGTTTTTGCTCTGACATCTGGCGTTGATGAGCCGCCTGTCCAGCTTCCGCGCGCCAACGTAACTTTTGAGCCGTCTTTTGCGTCTTCAAAGCTCTTGTCAGCCGTGATTTCGCAATTTCTGAACACAAATCCGTTCGCGAACTCCGCTGTCGCCGAATATCCCGTGTCCGCGCCAGCCGCCGCAACGATGATGCTCGAATTGCCGTATTTTATCGAATGAATGTGGCAATCGTCGAAAAGAACCGTCGCGCCGCCGCAAATATAGTCCACATCGCCCTCGATATAGCAGTTATGCGCATACACACGACCGCTTCTCCAATAAA
This sequence comes from uncultured Treponema sp., assembly GCA_937901865.1. GTDB lineage: Bacteria > Spirochaetota > Spirochaetia > Treponematales > Treponemataceae > Treponema_D. The sequence goes on along the minus strand of CALDID010000097.1, from coordinate 14,843 downwards.
GTGTGTCCTGTTGCGCGAGGAAAACGCAATTTTCGAGCACCGCTTTGTCCACGCCTCGAAGCGCAAGCGTTATAGAACGACGCTCACTGCCGCCCCACGCCTTATTCCACTCCGCACCCTTGTTGTAAAAGGTGATATTTGCCGCGTTAAAGTAACAATTTGCCTCAGGCTCTGCGCCCTCGCCCTTTGAATACGCCACATCGACAAGGATATTCGAATCAATATCGCCAGCGTCCGCCTCGAAGCCGTAAATTATCGTCTTCGCAGGGTCAATTCCGATGAGCGACAGACCTTTTTTCGTGATAACGAGTTTTTCTCTGTACAATCCAGGCATAATTTTAATCGCACTGCCCTCAGCCACCGCGTTTATCGCCTCACCAATCGTCTTATACGCGCCGTTTGCCCCGCTCTTATCGACAGTCGCCGCAAAATTGATAGAGCTGATGTCGATTCCGCCGCGAACAACCTTCTGCGCCGCATTTTTGCTGTAAGGAAGCGCGTCAAGATTGATTTCCTCGCCCTCAATCGCAGATTTATCGCTGAATTCCGCAACGCCCGCAAAGTCGTTCGCCGTCATATTGAGGCTTTCAGGCTTGTTTTTCGGCCGTTTGCTCGCAGGTCCTCGGTTATTCGAGATATTCGGTGCAGAAGACAGGTCAGCTTTCACCTTTTTTCCCAAATCCTCAAGGCTCATCGCGCTCACATCGTCATCAATCACGACAAGAATGTAAGAAAATCGCGTGAATGCCTTTGTACTGCCGTCGTTGTCGCCGAACTCAAGGTAATTTCCCACGCCGTTGAGCTTCACCCAATCGATTCCGTCCGTTTCGCTCGAAACCTTCTTGCAAATATCGCTGTGAACCTGTTTTCCGTCGATAAAAGCCGCCGCCGTCATATTTTCCGCGTCCGCCACGTCGAAAACCAATCGGAAATCGTGCCAATCCGACACAATATCAATTTTCGGCGTTTTCCCCGTTCCGTCCTCGGTCAAACGGCTCGAACCTTTTGAACCCTTGACCTGATTTGAAGCGTTATGGCGCAAAAGTGTCTGATATTCGCCTTTCTGCACATAACCATAGAACATTCCGTACGGCGTGCCTGTAATTTTGCCGTCTGCCGACGTTTTCACGGTGTCCACATCGAACGAACCGCACGCTTTGAAGATGACGCTGACCCTTTTTTCATTTCCAGACAGCGGCAAGATGATAGCATCGTGCATATTGTCTTCAGTCGTATCGAAAAGCAGAACATTTTTCTTATTTATGTCGCTTTGCAAGAAAGAAAAGTGGTCGCTCACCGTGTCGCTGACCAAAAATCCCTGTTTTAGAAAGTCGTCTGCAACACTTTTTTTGCTTCCCTTGCCAGGCAGATACAAAACATAGTTGTTTTTCGGCACTTTCATCTCTTCACGCGCTTTAGCAAGCTTGTCTTTGCCTTTTGCACACGCAGGCGCAACCGTAATCGCGGCAAGCAACACCATCGCCGCACTTTTCGCAAATCGCTTCATAGCATAACCTCTCTATGAGAAATCGTTTATACTGCTATTTTACCCCCACATTTCATAACATAACCGACATCGTATTGACTTTATCTGACATTTTTGCATTTCGCGCCGTTTCCGCCTCATTATTCCCCTCTCCCTCTCCTCTCCTCCCTATTCCAAAGCGAAACGCCCCATCTTCTCTCCGAGATACTCCATTTCACATCGAAATTGCACATCCTTGCGAAAAGATAGCTAATTTCACATCGAAATTCCACATCTTTTCGCCAAGATGCCTCGTTTCGCTGTGAAATTCGCAATCTCAATGAGAAAACTCATCGTTTCGATTGGTATTTCTGCATTTTCTCATTTGTACGCACAATTTAGCCCGCGACCCAACAAAAAAGAAACACACCTCGCCTCATTCCCCTCTCAAGCCGAATAAAGTAAAGTGTGTTCTGTTTTTATTCTTTCCGAAAATACTGCATTATAAAAAACAAATTGCCAATATGCAACGCATACTAGAAAATCTATAGCGCAAGTTGTATAATATAGATACGGAGGTACTTATGACAGCTGTTGCACAAATAAAAAATCAAGTAAATACGTTTTCTCTTGCAGACCAAATCTCGCTTTTAGAATATTTAGTGCAGACAATCAAACTTCGCACATCACTTTCTGCTACAGAAAAAGCAAAGCCAAAGCGATATTTCGGCTGTGCAAAGGGAGAATTGCAGTATCCTGCCGACATAGATTTTTGTAATGATGAGATAGCGCAGATGTTTGGGGCGGACGAATGAAATATTTGCTCGACACGCATATTTCACAAGCAAAAGCGGAAAATATCGCTTTTATCACGCACGATTCTCTCATTCCCGACTACAATGAGCCTTGTATTTTAAGCGTTTGACAGCTTCAATAAAAAATCCCCTCGCCGAAAAGGAGAGGGGCAGTCAAGGACTGTTTTGAAAATCAAAATCTTTATAAAATCCGTCTATGACGGTTAGTTAATACACGTCGCGGTCATATCTTTTAAGTCGGCGCAGTGCCCTTTTTCGTCGGTTCTGGCGCAGCTTTTCGGCGGAACTTGTGCAATGCCGCGCATTTCGTCAAGATTTTTGTATCCGTGGCTCTTCATAAACGCAATCAAGCCGTTCTGAATATCAAGCGCAACATTTGGGTTCGTAAACTTCGCCTGTCCGATTTCGACCGCCGCAGCACCTGCCATAATGAACTCTACCGCGTCTTGCCACGTGCAAATACCGCCGATTCCCACGACAGGAACGCGCTGCTCCTCTGGCAATTTGTTGATTTCCTGCACCACGTCGTAAACCATACGCAATGCGACAGGTTTCAAGCCAGGTCCTGAATATCCTGCGTGAACATTGTTGAAAAACGGCTTTCCCTTGTCAATATCAATAGCAACTCCGTGAATCATATTGATTAAACTGATTGCGTCCGCGCCAGCACGAATACAAGCAAGCGCAATCGGGCGATTGTCTGGCGCATTCGGCGAAAGTTTCACCATCAGCGGCTTTTTCGTCGCGGCGCGCACCGCCGAAACGCAGTAATACGCCGTGTCCGCGCTCATTCCCCACGCAAGCCCTGCGGCTTTCACGTTCGGACAAGAAATATTGAGCTCAATCATATCCACATCGGTTTTATCGAGCAGCTTTGCGCCCTCAACATAGCTTTCCACGTCGCTTCCTGCGAGGTTTGCGATGACGACAGGTCCCATTCCGAGCATATTCGGCAGCAATTTTTCGATGAAATACGGCACGCCGGGATTCTGCAAGCCGATTGAGTTCATATTTCCGCCAGCCACTTCCAAACTTCGCTCGCCGTGGTTGCCTTCTCGCGCTTCAAACGTTACGCCCTTAGAACAAATGCCGCCCCATTGGCGAACATCGCTCACGCCGCGGAAGTTTTGCCCGAAAGCGAACGTGCCTGCGCTTGCGATAATCGGATTTTTGAACGCAACACCCGCAATTTTCACGCTCAAATCAGGCGTTTCGTCCTCATTCAAGCGCGGTCTATGAGCAGGAGGCTTTGGAAATGACAAAATCTTTGAGTCAAAAACGGGTCCGTCCTTGCAACATCGCTTCAAACCCTCGCTCGTTTCAATCGTACAGCCCAAACACGCGCCGAGTCCGCACAGCATACGGTGTTCCATACTGATGTAGCACTTAATTCCCAGCTCATCAGCCAGATTCTTCACATACGCGAGCGCAGGTGTCGGACCACAAATATACATCTCCTTATATTGCGCGACAATTTCCTTAGTCAAAGCCGCAGGCAGCATACCGTGCACGCCAACCGAGCCGTCGTCCGTGGTAATCACCAGATTTTTCGCGTGAACGTGCTCAAGTCCATACGAGCCGCTTTTGAAACTCGCATAAAAATCATAAGACCCGTCAGGGAGCGTAGAAGCTAGGTTCGCAACAGGCGCAACTCCGATTCCTGCCCCGATGATACAGATTTTCTTTTCGCTAAGTGCGTCCGCATCTGGCTCAGCCCACGGCGTTCCGAGCGGTCCGATAACCGTCATCGCGTCCCCCGCTTTCAATTCGCACAGTTCGCCCGTTCCCCTGCCCTTTTTCAGCATCAAAAATTGCACAACCACATCTTTAGAGCCGTCAGCATTGCGCGTTGTTTCGGAATGATAAACGCTAATCGGGCGATTATAGTTGACCGCCGTCTTTTTTGCGCGAATAAGATAAAATTGTCCAGCTTTCGGCTCTTTCTGCGCCTCGCGTTCCAAGTGTACGCTTGTTTCCAGCAAAAACACATTCGGCTGCCCGTCAATTTTGACGCATTTATTCACCATCGTATCGCCGAAAAACAGCAAGCCTCTGCCTTCTTCATCAATCTCAGCTAAATCCATACTAAAACCTCCGCTGTATTAAGCAAAAAAAATCGTATCCTACATATATAAGATACGATTTTTTCTCAATAATGTCCGTTGTTTTTGCAACTTTTTGCAAACAAATTATACTTTTCAATAACTTTTCTCATTTACTACATATTTTCATACGTCTGAACTTCGTCTTCCACGTGTTCTATCTTGATACCAGCCATTTTGAACATCTCAAGGCTATCAGTTTCATCGTGATAATGCTTTTCGCACACAACTCGCTTTATGCCGCAGTTAATGATAAGCATCGCACATGTTCTGCACGGTGTCATCTTGCAATACAGCGTCGCGCCATCAATGGGAATCCCTCTTTTTGCCGCCTGGCAAATCGCATTTTGCTCTGCGTGAACCGTGCGAACACAATGCTGCGTTACGCTTCCATCTGCGTGCAGCGATTTTCGCAATAAATGCCCAACATCATCGCAATGCGGCAAGCCTGCAGGAGAGCCGACATAGCCCGTTACAAGAATCTGATTATCGCGGGCAATTACGCAACCGCTTCTGCCTCTATCACACGTTGCACGCTTTGCAATAGTGCGACTCACTTCCATAAAATATTCGTCCCATGTAGGGCGCACATAATCACTCATAAGCCACATTATAGCATAAAAAAAGAGAGGTAACAACCTCTCTTTTCATAAATATTTCTAAAAGAATTGCCCAGAACAAGACTTGAACTTGCACACTCTTGCGAGTTCTAGGACCTGAACCTAGCGTGTCTACCAATTCCACCATCTGGGCAGTCGTGCTTTTATGTAGGATATACTAACAAAATGCCTTATTTTAGTCAAGCACAAGACAAATAAAAAAATAAAAGAGGTATCAAAAAGTCTGATACCTCTTTCTCTTTTATTCCTGTAAGACTTACAAGACTATGCTTCAGGGTCGAAGTCTTCTGGATACTCTACTGTTGAGTAAACGTTCTGAACATCTTCATCTTCTTCAAGACGGTCAAGCAATTTCTGAACCTTTGCAGCAGTATCTTTATCAACAGAAGTATATGCCATCGGAACCATGTTCACGCCAGCAGAAAGAGACTCATATCCCTTATTCTGCAATGCTTCAAGAACACCATCGAATGAACCTGGGTCAGTTGTTACAGTGATAACACCATCTTCGTTCACGATGTCGTCAGCACCAGCTTCTAGTGCAACTTCCATCAATTCATCTTCGCTCACTTTCTCTGAGTCGTATTCAATAACGCCCTTGCGCTCAAACATACGGCTTACAGAACCTGTTGTTCCGAGGTTGCCATTTGTTTTGTTGAAGATGTTACGAACGTTTGCCGCAGCACGATTCTTGTTGTCGGTCAAAACTTCAACGAGAACTGCAACACCGCCAGCTGCATAGCCTTCGTATACAAGTTCTTCGTAGTTAGCAGCACCAGTTTCACCTGTTCCCTTCTTGATTGCGCGCTCAATGTTGTCTTTCGGCATAGAAGCAGCACGAGCCTTGAGGATTGCTGTGCGCAAACGTGGGTTAGCATTTGGATCGCCACCACCCATCTTTGCAGCAATAGAGATTTCTTTAATAAACTTTGTGAAAAGCTGTCCGCGCTTTGCGTCTGCGATACCTTTAGCGTGTTTAATCGTAGACCATTTACTATGTCCTGACATTGAGAACTCCTTATCAATACGAGTGATTAAAAAACAGATTGTGTATCATATTACCATAATTAAAAATCCATTGTCAATATTTTTAGAATGGAATTTGTCTGTGCTGGCTTGTTATTTCACATACTTCGGTTCATAATCGCTATATGGGTATGAATATGTGCCTGAACACATAGAATCCACACACTCTAGCATATATGTTGCGAGAATATTTCCCCACGGCTTTTGATAATGGTGCTTATCGGTGTAATATTCGTCGCGCACTGTCGCAAAATCCTCTGCACTCGATAAATGCTCGTTGAGATACTTTTCGCCATACACACCAAGGTCAACTATCGGACATTCGTAATAATTAGCAATGTCAAACAGCGCAATATTATACGGATTTGTGTGGCGACTGTTTATCCACGTTGTCGCAGGGATTTTGTCGCCTACACTATACGCAACACCTGCATAATACGCATTTCCTGTGTTCTTATACATATCGTAATCAGAGCCAAAAAGAGAACTTGTTGCATAAGAGTTAGAATATGCCGTTGTTATTGTCGTTTCTGCGTAATTGTATACACCGCTATTGCTTTCTGCTGTTTCTGTCGATTTATCTAGTCCTTGTGCAGTTATCGTCGTGATGAATGGGATTCCGCCGCGTTCTTTCACAGCATCAATGAGATACTTTTCCAAAATCGCCCCCATAGCCGCAAGAGAGCCTGATTTTGCAACGCTTTGACCGCCAATTTCATAGCTCTTATTGTTGTTAATGCCGATGTTGACCGAAACATAATCGCCAGGACGACAATTCAACAGCAGTTTTTCGATTCGCGCATCAGTGTAAATCGTAACCGCGTCGCCGCCCGATTGTCCGCAATTCACAAAGCCACCGAGAGAACTTGGAAGCGATACATATCCGTTAGAAATCGAAGCTCCCCACGAACAATAGGTGCTAGAAGCCTTTATCGTGTTGTCCCCAAGCGCAAGAGTAGAATCGCCGATAGCCAAAAGATACGGCTTTTCGCGCGCACTATAGCTTTCTTTTTCTATCGATATGCCAGAAATCGTAATCGCCGCGCTTTTGTATACAAACTCCAAATCAAGCACGCCGTCGCATACCGCCACTTCAAACGCCTCTCCGCTTGTAATCTCCTTTGTAACACCGATATAGGCTTGTCCATTGTCGAACTTTTGCGGCGAATACGTCTTTTCTATTTCAGTACCTGCGCTGTTCACGAAATAATACGTTACATCTTCCGTGATACACTCCGAAATAACAGAAGTCGCGTTCGTATCAATAACGACTTTATAATTCCCGTTGTCCACTGGTGCGCGGAAATAGAATGACTCGCTCGCAGATAATGTGCCATTCGTTACCGTGCCGCTAAAATCGCCGTCTAATGCAGTAAAATATTCATCTGCGCTAAGAGCATAACTTGTACCGTTAATGACAACAGCACCATTTGTAGTTGTAAGTTGGTCAGTTTCATTTTTTTCCTCAACAATCTCTGTTTCTTTTTCACTTTCTGTATCTTCGTCATCGATTGCCGTTTTGCAAGCAAAAAGCGACGCAATCAACAATAACACACCAATTCTTTTCATCATAAAAATCCCGCCTTTCAAGCAAATATGTGAGTACCCTCTCGTTATGCGAAGATACTCACTTGATAGCTCAACGCCTTATTTCAATGTGCTGCGAGTATAGCCGTACCAGTAATACCAGTTGCCATAACTACCGCTAGAATAGGTGTTATCGCTGTAAACGCTCTTCGTGGTGAACGTAATCGTTGACGGGTCGGCAAGATTGAAGAAGGCTTCTGTTCCCATTGTTTCGATAGCAGTAGATTGCACAGTAACAGAAGAACACGCTGTACTCATTATGTTAGAGCCGAAGCTCGTTACAGACGACGGGAATGTGATAGAAGTAATCGCCGTATTGCCAAATGCCGCGTCGCCGATTGTGGTGAGTGCGCTGCCGCTCTCGAACGTAACGCTTTGAAGGCTCGTACAGCCGTAGAACGCATTTTTGCCGATACTCGTAACGCTTGCAGGAATAGTAACGCTCGTTATATTCGTGTAGTACATATATGCGCCGTCCGCAATCTCAGTCGTGCCATCCGCAATGGTCAGCGTCGAATCGGAGTGCGAAGTGCGTGCGCTCTTTACGGAGTTGCTGGAGAATTGTCCGCCCGTCGTCGTGCAGTTGATAAAGTCGTTGTAATCGGCAACATCGCGCTCATATATTGGATAGGTGTAGCCTGTAATCGTGATATTCTCGAACGTATTGTTCATTACAGACAGAGAGCCGCCTGCGCTTCCGTTCGTAAGCTCAATGCCTTTGCTCTTGTTATTGCTGCCTGCCGTTAGCGTGCCGCTTTTGATATGCAAGTTCTGTGTGTCCTGCACCAAAATCGCCTGTGCATAGCTGTTTGTGCTGTTGATTTCGTCAATGGTAATGCCGCAGTTCGCCGATACGCTAAAATATCCGCGTCCGCACTCCACAGCGTTAATCTGGTGGATATACACGTCAGGACCGACATAGTTCGCCGTGCGCAATGCCGCATATACGCCGTCCGATGAGCGCGGAGAACAGCGCGTGCCGTTCACCACACCTACAACCGCGTTCGTCGTCGTGTTGAGCAAAAGCCCGCAGTCGTTGCAGTCCGTCGCCGTAACAGTGCCGATATACACGCCGTCCACCTTCATCGTTTCGACCGCGTTATCTTGACAGCCCGTAACCGTGATGTTGTCAACATATACGTTCTTGCTCCAAGTATTGCCACTTTCTGCAATGCGCAAGCCCAAGCCGCTTGAAGAATCCATTGTCAGCACAATATTGTCAAATACTACATTGTCGCACCCCAAACACCAAATCGCATAACGAGCGTGTCCGTTAATGCAAAGGTTGCGAATTGAGATGTTGCTTTTCTTTTTCATTGAAATCGGCACAATCTCGCTTGCCGTCGTGTTGTTCGCATAGAGCGTGTGTCCGTTGAAGTCGAGAATACACTTGCTATAAACTTCAATAGAATACAAGTTCGATACACTAGAAATCGCAGAAGTGCCGTCGGAAGAGCTAGGTTCGCCTGAATACAAATCGCTGTCAACACGGATTTTGAGCTTTGTGCTTCGTGAAGACGGGAGAGCTTTCATTGCGTAGTTTATCGCGTCAAAGCCGTTTGCAATGCTTTCTTTGTCTTTGTATACCGTGGTGCCGCAAAGCGAACTGCCCGCCGCACTGCCATAGGTTAGCGTCCAACTACCCCCCCCCGTATCTGAAGAAGCGATGATATACGGCGCAAGTTCGTCTTCATTGTCGAATGTATCGAGTGCGGCTTGCAATGCAGTCGTATCTACGTCGCCGCTTGCATTAAGCACCGCCCGTGCGCCAGCGGAAGAGTCTATCGCGATTGTCGTCAGCGGCAAGCTCTGATATGTCATACTAGAGCCGTCGCCCGTAACCGCCGTATAACCAATAGCACTTTCTGTCGTGGTCGTTTCTTCAGTTTTTGTTTCCTCGGTCTTTGTGTCCTCTGTGTCGTCATCGTCGGAGTTGCCGCCGAGATTGCAAGAGACAATAAGGGTCAGAGCCGCTACTGCACAGAGTGCGGGAAATAATTTGAGTCGTTTCATTGTTGCTCCTTAGAAATTGACCTCACCCCCTTGAGAAACAGCCTGTGGCTGCCCTCTCCTAGCAGGCGAGGGGGAGTGTAAGTCGATATATGATTTGTAACTTAAAGAAAGAGCCTTAGTTGCCGTCGGGCTTTAGCGTGTCGGGGTCGGGTGCGCCGTACCACACGAATTTGTCTGCATTGTCGCTCTTCGCAGGGTTGAAGTCTTGCCAATCGCTCGTGATGTGAGAGGCTAACGGGCTATTTACTGCCTTTAAGCCCATCACCACGCATTTCGCCACTTCGTACGCGCCGAACGGATTAAAATGAGTGTCGTCTTTGAGTGCCTTTTCTTGATTCGGGAACGTCGCGGCAGGATAATGCACATACAGCTTTTTCGATTCCTCCGCGCCCACCGCCTCAAGCATTTCAGTCGTCATCGCAGTAATGTCGATAAACGGCACGCCCAGCTCTTCCGCCACGCTCTTCGCCGCCTGAGGATAATCGCCGTGCGTATTCGTAATTTTAGCCCCGTTGAACCATCGCCGCGCCGTCGGAGAAAGAATAATCGGGCTCGCCCCCTTCTCGCGAACTTTCTCGACGAATAAACGCAGATTATCCGCATAATTCTTGTACGCGCCTGCATTGTCGCCTTTGTCCTTTTCGTCGTTGTGTCCGAACTCAATCGCCACAAAGTCGCCCGATTTCAGCATATCAAGCACTTTCGCAAGTCTGTTTTCCGCAATAAAGCTCGACGTACTCTCTCCGCTTTCGGCAAAGTTCGCCACACTCACGCCCGCGTCAAACCACCGTGTAATCATCTGCCCCCAGCTCGCCCACGGCTCTGCTTCTTGGTCAACCACCGTCGAGTCTCCGCACAAAAACAGCGTCGCCGCGTCGTCAGCCCTCTCTACTTTCAAACTCTTCACCGCAGGAGCTTTGCCGTTGAACTCAAAGGTCAATTTATCGTCCCAGTTGAGATAATCCTTTTCTCTCGGCTTTATCTTCACGCTTGAGCCGTCGGACAACAGCGGACTGCGCTTATTCACGGTAAAAACAAACGTCTTTGTTTCTCCCTTTTTCGTCGCCACATTCTCAAGCAACAGCCGCCTACTCTCGCATCGCACCGTCGTATTCGCCGCATACGAACCGCCGACTTCTATCGTTACGCGATAATTTCCGTCGTCCGCCTTGAGCGAAAAATACGCAGGAGCTTTGTTCTTCTTCGTCTGCGCCTTTGTCCCGAAATCCCAGCCCGCCGCGCCAGCATACGAGCCGCTGTTTTCGAGCAGATTTTTGCTTTCAGCACTTGCCGCGCCTGTTGCAGCCAACACATTCACTAATAAAGACATAATTATGATATTCCTTCCTGTCATACCTTGCTTCTGCTCCCTATCTCGCCAATGCGCTAGGCTTAGCACATCACTTGCGCTAACTCTAGCACACCCACTGCGCTAAGCCTAGCACATCGTATGAGCTAAAGACAGCGCAGTGGTCTTGTCAGAGCTATTATTTTGCGCCGTTCGAGGTGTACTTCACGGTCGGAGCGGAGAGCTTGCCTTGAAGTACCGTTTCCGCGATGTCTTCGCCAAGATAGAAGCTCAAGCACGGCGGCTGATTGTAGCCATTGTTCTGTGCGGCGACCGTGTTGCGATAGACAGGGTCGTGCATAAGAGTGAAGAGCTTGTACTTTGTTTCGTACGGCGTGAGGTAAATGCGAAGCTCCTTTGAATCAGCAGAGCGAACGAGGATTTCTTCGCGCCAATCGCCCAATACGTCCGCCTGCAAGCTCGGATTTGCCTTTGTGCTATTGTTGCTTGATGTGCCGTCGAACGTCTTGAGCGTTTCTACAGAGCCTGCGCTTTCGTTGTATTTCGTGAGGTCAAGAGGCGCGTCTGCCTTGCCGTCAAGAAGCTCGTGCAAAAGGTCGCCGTCCCAATACGTTTTGAAGTTCACGCTCAAGCCAGCTTTGCGCCAATCCTTGTTCACAATATCGCCATATACGCTGTAAACACTGCCGCCGTTTTCTGGCTTTGCGCCGCCTGTTCCCCAAATCTCAAAGCCATGTGCACTCGTGATGTTCGCCGCAATGCCGCGTCCTGCGTCTTTTGAAGCGTACCACTTGAGTTTTGTTTCGCCTGTTGCCGCGTCGTGCAATTCCAAAGAAGCAACGTTCGGGTCTTCGTGCGGCTCATAGATGAACAACCCCTCGACATCTGGGAAGAACTGCCCGATGTGGATAGCATCGCCGTGGCTGCCGAGTTCGCGACCGTCTTCGCCGTCCATCACATAGAGGATAGAGCCGTCGTCGTCAAGCACCAAGCCGCCCGCGACAACCTCATCTTTGCCGTCGTTGTCTACGTCCGCAATAATCCAGTTATGATTACCCTTGCTCTCGCCGCGCTTGTTGTGGTCGTTCGTGTCGAACTTCCAGAGCAATTTCGCTTTGCCTCCCTCAAGGCTGTACGCCGCAATCGCTGTGCGCACATAGTAGCCGCGTCCGATAACTGCGCTCGGTTTCACGCCGTCGATGTAGCCGATACCCATATTATGACGGTCGCTTCTGTTATACCAAGTGTCGCCCCAGTCTTTTGACTCGCCAAGCGGGAGCGCATACGGCACAGTGTCGATTTCCTTTCCGTCCGCGCTGAAGAACGTTGCGTACTCTGCGCCGCCCGTGATGTGTCCCATACCGCCGCCAACGTCGTCCATCTTGATATTCTTTCCCTCGTCGTCAGCGTTGCCGATGGTTGCAAGCACTTTGTTTTCGTCAAACTTGCCGTTTGTTACGCCATAGACACGAGTGCCGTCGCCTGTCTTCAAGAATACTTCGCTCTTGCCGTCGCCGTTGAAGTCCGCCACCGCAATCTGATTGTAGTGCGCGCCAGAAGTGAGGCTCAAGCCGAGATTGATACGCCAGAGCGGAGTGCCGTCGAGCGTGTATGCGTCGAAGAGCGTCGGTGCGGTCAAAGCCTGCTGTGAAGAATCAATCGCGTTGTTCGGATACCACTTCACGATATATTCATACTGTCCGTCGCCTGTGAGGTCGCCCACAGTAACATCGTTCAACGTGTAATCGATGAGCTCTCCTTTGAGGTTCGGCTGCTTTTCAGGCTTCTGCATTGGAATAGCGATGTAATCTTTCGCCATTGCTTTCACCGTGAATGTTTCCAAGACCTTTGTCTTCTCTCTCATCTGCACGGTGTATTCATCGCCGACTTTGCCCGTCTTGTCGAGATAGTTGCCCGTCTGCGTGCCTTTCTTGTTCAATGCCTTGAGCTTGCCTTTTTTGTCCGCTTTCGACACAACGAAATTGAGGTTTCTGATATTGTATTCGTCCGCATTGATACGCCACTGAATCAAAATGCCCTCATCGGTATGCACAGCCACTGCTCCGCGGTCGAGCCATTCGGCGTTTCTCGTGTGTTCCGCAGGCGCGATACGGTTATAGACATACTGCACCGCCGTCAAATTTAGGTCGTTCGCCACTCCTGCATTCGTCTTTAGCTTGCCTTCAAACTTGTACACGCCCTCTTTATCGGGATTCCAATCGCCGACCGCTTTCCAGCTTTCCACGCTGACATCTGCGCTCTTTCCGTTCGCCAATGACGCAGGCACGCTCTTCGCCAGACCAAGCGACGCGACATCTTTCTTTGCGCTTCCCACATAAATGCGCTTGTACGGCACGCTTTCGATAGCCGTGATAGAGTTTTCGGAGATTGGGTCAACGCTAACCGCCACATCATCAAGATACGTCTGCCAAGTGATGTTGTTTCCGCTTGTGCGAACGCCCGCGACCTCCATCTTTGCCACCGCGCCAGAGAAATCCGCCAGATTACCTTTTGCTTCGGCTTTTTCGCCCGATGCCTTGTCGGTAATCGTGAGCGAATAGGTGTTGTTCACGATGTCGAATGTAACGTTGATATTATACCACGTCATAGAGTTGTCGAACTGCGTATCTGCGCCGCCAGCCTTGCCGAATGAGTAGGCGATTTTGCCTTTGTTCGTGTAGTTCGCGGTGAAAGCCGTTTTGCCCTTTGTGTCTACAATGCGCACCTCGCCGCCGTTCTCTTCAGCTTTGTCGCCCTTGTCGTTGACCTTGCCAGGAAACCAGTCGAAGCTGATGTTTACCGCCTTGCCGCTAATCGCTTTATCGAACGACTTTGAAGCAACGCGCGCGCCAGACTGATTTTCTATCTTAAACGAAATCTTGCCGCTTGCATTGCCTGCGACATCGCTTTTATCGTGGCTCAGCGTTGCGTTTGCAGTCTTAAAGCCCCACACATCGCCCTCGAAATCGCTTTTTGCGACGCTATCGAGAGCATTCGCGCTCATCATTGGCAGAGCCATTGCGCCCAATACCAAGCACTTTCTCCAATTCAATCCCATATTAAAACCCCTTTTCAGCCATAGCTTGCACACACAGCGTGTTTTACAATAGCCACAGCCAGTTTTTCACAAACTCATTGCACAGCCCAATTTTCCAACTGAATGCCCTGCAATCGCGACAAATGCTTTATATTATTCGTAACCAGTACAGCATTATGTTCTAAAGCCGTCGCGCCTATAAAAATATCATCATCTTCGATGACCTGACCTTTCTGCGACAAATCTGCATATATTTCAGCCGCAATCTCAAGAGTGTTATCCGTCAAACTCACCGTTCCCAGTAGTTCAACAAGATTCATAAATCTTTTGAATTTAGCTACAGCTCCCCTTGCTAACAAGCCACGTTCTATTTCATAGTATGCTATACGGGGAATCCTAATAAAATCGCCTTGACTTAATTTCAAAGCAATTTTAGATTTTAATGCTTTATCACCTTTTATAAGGTAACTTATGATGTTCGTATCAAGGAAATACGTCATACATTCACCTGCTTAAAGCGTATTCCTCGTTCCAAAGATTCATCTAAAGCGTCTGCTTCGGCTTTTGTGAGCATACCACAAACATCGTCAAGTGCAGCAAGTTGCTTTTCAAGAAGAGAGCTTGAACCTCTTTCTGTTAAATGTTGCCGTTGCGCGATAAAATAGATGAAGTCATCGACTTCTTTTTGAGCCATAGCTGGCAATGTTTTATATACTGCTAATGCTTCCATAAGTCTTACTCCTTGCCTCTATTAGACTTGTTCGATAATTGTCATTATCGGGCTTGACCCGATAATCTTTTTGCTTATATTGCAATAGATTGCCGTATCAAGTACGGCAATGACATAAGGTTTCCGAACAGGTCTAATA
>CALDID010000096.1 GCA_937901865.1 uncultured Treponema sp. | reverse complement strand
GTTCAAGGACTTTATTGCGTCGGAAACGCTCGCAAGCACTTGCTCTTGGGCAGATAATGCCGAAAATGAGGTGAAAGCTGACGAAAAGAGCTGGCGCGTGAGTGTGGCAAAGGCATAACAGGCACAGCCTGCTTTTCAAAGATACGATTGTCAACGAAGAGGGAGCAGAGAAGTTCCCTCATTTTTTGTGTTTAGATATTTTTGAGTTATACACAAAGGAGAAGAATTGCGGTATACTAGAACTATGGATATTAGCAGCTTCAAAACAGAATAAGAATATGCAGCTCAAATGAAGCAAGGGTCTTTCTTAAACTTTCGATTAAACAGCACTTTTAAAAGCTCTGTTTACTCAAGGAGATGTTGGAATTCTGTGTTTATCAAGGGAATTTTTCAAGGTGTTGCTGTGTGATTTGGAAAAGATTATTGCGTTAAGGTGAGATAATGACAATGTTTTGTCAGAATGCTTTTCGTAACACTGCCCAAATATGATATAATTTTATTATTCGGAGGTGAAACATGACAGATTTACAAAAAATACAGCTCGACATAATGCTTGTGATGACTGGCATTTGCGCGGTAATCACGCTCTTTGTGTTTTTTACAAATGCAATGCGTCCGCGCCGTCGCTACGTCCTTTTTTGGCTTGAATTAAGCGCAACTCTCGTGCTGATTTTTGACCGAATTGCTTATTTATTTCGAGGAAACGCAAGCTTGGAGGGCTGGTGGGCAGTGAGAATTTCTAATTTCGCTGTGTTTTTCCTTAGCATTGCGCTCGTTTTCTTCTTCAATCTGTACATAATCGATTTATACACGCACGAGGGCGCACTGAAAACCGCACCAAAGCGTCTTCGTGCAACAACTTGGGTCTTGCTTGCGGCATTTGTCTTTTTGGTTGCCTCTCAATTCACGGGACTTTATTACACATTCGATGAAATGAATGTATATCACCGCTCAAAATATCAGCCACTATGCTATATTTTCCCGTTCGCCACGATTTTCTTGCAGCTGTCGGTGATAATCCAATATTACAAACGCCTTAGCAAGCTCTTGCGCTTCCCAATTCTGCTTTTTACACTCATTCCAATTTTCGCTACATTCGCTCAGTTTTTTTTCTACGGGCTTTCGCTTTCAAATCTTGCAATAATCGGAATGGCGGTGCTTTTGTACGTTTTCGCGCTGATTGATTTGAACGACACCGTGAAAAAAGAAAATGACGAGCTGATGAAATTAACCGCAGAAAAAGAACGCATTGCCGCGGAATTGTCTGTCGCCGCAAAAATCCAAAGCGATATGCTGAACAAGAGTTATCCGCCATTTCCCTCTCGCGATGATTTCGACGTTTTTGCTTCGATGTCGAGTGCGAAAGAGGTTGGCGGCGATTTGTACGATTATCTTTTGCTTGACGATGACCATTTGATGATGACTGTGGGCGATGTTTCGGGAAAGGGCGTGGGAGCTGCGCTGTTTATGGCGAAATGCAAAGTGCTTCTCGACTTTTATTCTTTGATGGGAGTGCCTCCTGCTGAAATGTTTGCACGAGCGAACAATCATCTTTGCGAAGGCAATGATTCTGGGCTTTTCGTTACGTGTTGGTTCGGCATTTTTTGTTTTTCTACGCGCGAATTGCGTTTTGTTAATGCAGGTCATCCCTTTCCTGTGATTTTCAAAAAAGATTCTGATTCGTTTGAGTTTCTAAAAGAAAAGCCTGGCTTTGTACTTGGCGGAATGGAAAATGTACAGTACAAAGAATATTCGGTTACGTTAGAAAGAGGGGAGAGAATTTTTATTTACACAGACGGAGTTACCGAAGCGACGAACAAAAACGAAGAACTTTTCGGCGACGAGAGGCTTTTGTCGGCTATGAATGGCACGAGAGGAAAAAGTGCGCCTGATACACTTTTGGAAATCCGCCGCGCAATCGATTCTTTTGCTATCGGTGCGGAGCAATTTGACGACATAACGATGATGAGCTTCGAGCTAAAATAATCTACGCCCTCGTTTTTTGTGCGCTGGGCGTGAGGGGCTGGGATTGCAGTAGAAAAAAGTTATGTGTTGTGCTAGGATAGGGGAAGAGTTATGGTGAGCGGCGAAGATTGGAAGACAACAGATGTGAATGTAGAAAGTCTCTGGCTTATCGACAAGCGCGATAATTCAG
>CALDID010000095.1 GCA_937901865.1 uncultured Treponema sp. | reverse complement strand
AAAGGTATGCTAGAAAAATCGTGTCATTATCTCACCTTGACCCGATAATCTTTTCCAAAGCACTATACTAAAGTCTTTAAAAATTCTCGTGTGGAATGACATAACTAGATAAGTCAGCATACTTTCCGTAACACTACTCTATTTTGTTTTATCAAAATCTTAAAATCCCGATAATTTAGGAGGTAGAAATAAGATGGAAAAGATACTTTTGTTTTTGGGTAGCCACCCGATATTACTTTGTTTTCTCCTTATCATTATCATTTCTCTTGCGTTCTTTTTAGGACAGCAAACAGGCATTTTTCGTGCACACCTTGCCGAAAAGCAGCGGATAAAAAGCGAAAGGGCAGACGCAATTAAAAAAAGCCGTGCGGTTATTGGCGGACAGATAAGCGAGCAGCTTTCTCCGTTTTTGCCTAATTTTCCGTGCAGTGCAGGAGATGTGCGCTTTGTGGGCAAGCCTGTGGATTTTGTAGGGTTTGTGGGCGCAACAGAGGGAAAAGCGATAAGCGAGATATTGATTATCGAAGTGAAATCGGGCAAGGCGAAACTTTCCGAGAGGGAAGCGCAGATTAAAGAGTGTGTCGAAAAAGGTAAGGTGCGCTATGTGGAATATAGAGTTCCTCAAAGCACTTGTAAATAAAAGAAAAATGTGCGATTATTCTATATATAATACATAGACAGAGGTTTTTATATGGTTTCATTGATTGTTGGAATACTTCTTATTGGCTTTTCTGTAGTAGCTTGTGCGCCATCTCTTTTGGACTGGGGGCTTGATGTTATTGATTTCTTAAAAGGCGGTCTTCCTGTCTTTTGCGCTTTTGTAGGGCTTATTGCAATTTTCATCGGCTTTGCTGATATAAAAGATAAAAAAGAAGCAAAAAGGGAAGAAAGCGACACCCCAAATAAATAGAAATTTTGTTCCTACGGTCGTGGGAATTTTTTTTCTACGGTCGTAAGCAAAGGGTGTGTACGGTCGTGGCGCAGATATTTTACGGTCGTAAACAAAAGGTATGTACGGTCGTAGATAAAAAATGCTTATGTGTGTTTTTTCAAAGCTCATACTTTTCAAGTGTCGATATTAAAAGTATGAAACGATTTTTATTATCTTCCTTTTTATCCATTATTTTTGTTTCCTTTATACATTCTCCGTCAGGCCTTTATGGCGAAGTATTTGAGTTCAAATATAAGCAAGGCGACACCTATCGCATTTTGACAAAAGTTGAAGAAGATGTGATTATGAACGGTGTGTATTCTCATCACGCGAAAATCGTAAATCGTGTGTCGATTGAAGTAACGGGCGTGAATGAAGACGGCTCTGGGGTGCATAATGCTTCCTTTATGGCAAGCGATGAATCTAACAGCTCAAATGGCAAGCACTTTTCTTGGGGCAACACATACAAAAGCACTTACACAAGAGCGAAAAACGGAGTGTTTACGATAAGCGATGAGCTGTTTATGCCTGTAATTCGCAATTTGCCGATATTCCCTGAAGGAGATGTGAAAAAAGGGGAAAAATGGACGGCGAACGGCTATGAAGCAGAAGATTTGCGCCGTGCTTTTAAAATGGATAAGCCGTATATCGTGCCGTTTAGCGCGCAATATACATATATCGGGCCTCAAGTGCAGAACGACGGGCGGACGCTGCACGAAGTAAGGGTATCGTATAATATCTATTATGATTCTCCCTCTCCGCAAGGCTCTTTAGCAAAACAAGATTATCCTGCGCAAACAATGGGACACAGCGAACAGACGCTCTTTTTTGATGCTGAAAAAGGTGCGCTTGACCACTATAGCGAAAAGTTTCGTATTGTCATCGATACTTCGTGGGGAAATCGATACGACTTTAGAGGCTCTTCGGAATCGGTTGTACAGGATTTTGTGAGAACAGCAGACGAAAAGACGGTGGAAAGCGTAAAAGACATTGTAGAAAATCTCAATATCGAGAATGTAAAAGTTACTGCGGGAGAAAATGGGCTCACGATTTCGCTTGAAAATATAAAGTTCTATCCTGATAGCGATAAATTGCTTGAAAGCGAGATGAGCAAAATCGAAATGATTGCGGAAGTCGTAAAACGATACCCGAATAATGATTTGCTTATCACGGGACACACGGCGAGGGCTGGTTCGGTAGAAAGTCAAGATAAATTGTCGGTAGAAAGAGCGGAGGCGGTGGCGGAGCTGTTTATTGAAATGGGGGTGAAAGAAAGAGAGCATATTTTCACCAAAGGAATGGGCAGCCGTTCGCCTGTTGCGCCGAGCGATACCGAGGAAAACAAGGCGAGAAATCGTAGAGTAGAAATAACAATTCTCGATAAATGATAAATAAATGTATTCGTTTGAAGATATTGATATAATTGCAGAAAAAAGATTTTCTATACAATCTTTGCGCCCTATGCAGAGAGAAGTTATTTTTCGTGTTGTGTATGCGTGCCAAAGCGAGAAAGAAAAAAGGCAAGTCGTGATATTGCCGACAGGGGCAGGAAAAAGTCTGTGCTTTATGCTACCTGCTTTGATGATTGACGGGATTACGCTGATAATCTATCCGCTTTTGTCGCTGATGACTGACCAAAAGCGGCGGCTTGATGAAGCGAATATAGATTGCGTCGTGTTTTCTGGCGGAAAGAGCGAACGCGAGTGGGAAGAAATGTGGGCTAAAATAGAAAACGGCTGCAAAATCATTATCGCAAATCCTGAAATCTTGTGTCGCTCTGATATAGTGGACAATTTGAAACAGTACAAGATAAGTCATTTCGTTATTGATGAGGCGCATTGTGTTGTGGAGTGGGGAGAGAGCTTTCGCCCTTCATATCTAGCCTTGCCTTCTCTTATCGAAAAGCTAAAGCCTGTTTGCGTTTCCGCTTTTACTGCGACGGCAAGCGATAGAGTGCTTTTTGAAATGCGTCGGCTTCTTTTCTCTTCAGAAAATGCAGGCGAGGTAATACGAGGCGAGGGCGACAGAAAGAATATTCGATACTATGCAGTCAAAACGTATTCAAAACTGAGAGCATTAAAAGAGCTTTGTATTAGTGAAAAGCGACCGCTTCTTGTTTTTTCAGGCACGAGATTGGAAGCTGAATATGAAGCTAAAACGATGTATGATTTTTTGCAGGATAGGGGAGAAAGGGATAGTGTTTATTTTTATCATGCAGGACTTACGAAAAAAGAGAGAGCAAGAATAGAAGAATGGTTTTACCAGAGTTCCAGCGGGATATTATTTGCAACGTGTGCCTATGGAATGGGGGTGGACAAAAAGAATATACGCACCGTGATACATTCCGTTTTGCCGCCGTCGATAGAAGCATATATGCAAGAGTCGGGAAGAGCGGGCAGGGACGGGGAAGACGCGCGCGCGATATTGCTTTACAATGATGATGATTTAAAAGAAACGGGAAAAATACAGGAGTATATACAAACAAAAACGTGCAGACGTAATTTTTTATTGTCTGCGATGGGGGAAGAAAAAAAGGTTGTATGTTCTGGCTGCGATATATGCGACGGAGTAGATTGTTCAATGCAAAAGGACGCAAAAGAGGCGTTGCAGTTTATAAAAGCAAATGATAAGTATCTAAAAGAGAGCAGCATAATTCATTATCTATGCTACAAAAAAAGATGGACAGCGGACGAAGCCAAAGATGTGCTAAAGCAGCTTTTGTATGAGGGACGAATAAAGAAATGCGGCTTCTTATGGGGAAACCGCATTGCATACTGCTTCTAACTATCACTCTCCGTCGGCTGCTGCCTCTTCGCTCGGAGCTTCGGCAGCAGGCGGTGTCTCTTCAACTACTACAGGGCGACGAACAAGGGCTTTTTTTACGGCATTGCTTTTTTTATAAGCAGCAACAAACCCTACGAACTTCAAGTAAATTGCGATGATAATAAAAATTACTATTACGCGAGCGTCTGTTATGACTTGGCTTATTAAATCTAGCACTCTTATATTCTCCTTATACGGTATAGCCATTTACAACAACATTACTGTATTTTAGAATATCGGCATAGATTTATTATTTAAGCTGTAGTTTTTCCATAGCTTCAGGGTCGTTCTTGATATTTTTCCACGCATTGAGCGCAAATGCCAAAA
>CALDID010000094.1 GCA_937901865.1 uncultured Treponema sp. | reverse complement strand
AGCGTCTTGCTGCTGCAAAATAACAGATAAATCCTAAGACGAAAGGGACTTCAATACGGAGTCCCTTTTTTATTTCTTTTTTTCTTTTGATATACCTTGACAGATGAGGTATTGTGTATTAAGATGTAACTAACAAGACAAGGGAGTGGCAATGCTGAACTTTTCCGAGATACTAAGGGGCTTAACAGATACCATCATTCTTGCAGAGTTGATAGAAGGCGATAGCTATGGCTATCAAATCAATAAGGCGATAAGCGAATTGAGCGAAAATAGCTTTGAGCTAAAAGAAGCGACGCTGTACACATCGTTTCGGCGGCTTGAAGAAAAAAAGCTCATCACGTCTTATTGGGGCGATGAAAACTCTGGTGCAAGACGGCGGTATTATTCGATTACCGATGAGGGCAGGAACTTTTACCAAGAAAACAAAAAGGATTGGGAAAGGATAGAAGAGCTGGTGCGGAAGCTGCTGAAATAGCAAAGTGTGTTTGATAAGGGGGAAACAATGAATACCAAGATTAAAAACTATGTTGATGTGCTGTTTAACGATGTGCCAAAGACACGAAAGGCTCAGGAGCTCAAAGAGGAGATTCTTGCTGATTTGAATGAGCATTATGCTTCTCACATCGCCGAAGGCAAAAGCGAAAACCAAGCATACACCGACGCACTCTCCGATTTAGGCGACATCGATGAACTGCTTGCCTCCCTTGCGCCAGAGCGAGAGCTAAAACCGAAAATCGATGCGTATCGCGTCAAAAAGGCTCGTAACACGTCTATTGCGGTTATGCTTTATATTTTGGGTGTACTTTTTGTCTGCGCTCTTCCTGCCGTCTGTTCCGTCTTTGATGTGTGGAGCGCGGCAAAAGCGGGCATTTTGGGCTTTATCTTGCTGATGTTTTGCATTGCGCTTGCAACAGGGCTTTTGATTTATACGAGAATGAGCGTGCCGCAAGACGTAGAGCCGTTTTTGACGCGACAGACAAAATTCACCTTTTCGCGAAAAGACGAAGCGTTTTGGCAGGTGTTTTTTAAGCTCTATTGGTACATCGTAACGATTATATATCTGCTTGTGAGCTTCGGAACGGGCGATTGGCATATCACTTGGGTCATCTGGCTCATCGCCTCTGCACTAAAGCAAGCGATTATGCTTTTCTAGGAAATGCGAGGAGATACGATGAAAAGAAATCGCGTTTTAGCTATTGTGTGGCTTATCATTGCAGTGCTACTTTTGATAGCGTTGGTGAGAGGCTTGAAAGATGCCGAGCCGTCTTTTAACTTTGAACGGAACGATTTGGAAACGGAAACGGAAACCTATTCTTTTGGAGAAATTGAAATGACTGATAGCAAAACGAATAATTTGTATACATACAAAAGCCATGCGCCGAAAGAGAACAGCTTTTCTGCCGCTGAAATAGGAAGCATTTCGATTGAATTAACTTCTATTCCGCAGAAAATTACGAGTTCAAGCGACGGAATGATTCACGTCGTTTTTGAAGATAAAGCGGACGAGTATTGCGCTTTTAAAAAGACAGGCAAAAAGATTTTTGTAAAAGAAAAAGCACAGAAAGGCTTTCTATCAAAATCGCGCGGGTGTGTAAAAATAGCTTTGCCAGAGAACTTTGACGGCGATGTGAGCTTTGAAAGCGTGAGCGGCAGTGTTCGCGTAAACGGCTTGAAGCACGATACCGTATCGATAGAAACGGTGAGCGGCGCGATTTCGTTGAGTGATACACAGATAAAAGAATTAGCGTGTGAAACGGTGAGCGGTGCGCAAAAGATAAGCGGCAAATACGACAAAGTGAGCGCGAACTCGGTTTCTGGCAGCATAGAATTTTTTGACGAAAAGCCATTGCAGAGCGATTGCACGTTTTCGAGCGTGAGCGGCTCAATCTTGCTCACTCTTGTGAAAAGCTGTGATTATATGCTTTCTTACGACTCAACGAGCGGCTCATTCCGCGACGAGATTACAGGCGTACGCGGCAAGAAAAGCGGCACATCGGTAAACGGCAGCGGCAAAGTTCATATCGACGTTACGACCGTAAGCGGTTCAATCCGAGTACAGTAACTTGCAGCGTCGATGCTCTTAGAGCAAAGGAGGCGACAAGGTAAGAGCTTTGAGGTGTAGACAGGGTGATTACGAGGTGTAAACAGTCTGTTTACGGTCTGTAATCAGTGTGTTTTCAAGCTGTAAATGCACTGTTTGCACCTCAAATGCTGTAACTCGTTGCAATTTTGCTGCTAAAGGTTTATATCTGTTGCTATAGGGTGCTCATTCATCTCACGCAATAGCCAGGATTTGCCTCAAGTTTTTATGTTTTTTTCGCTCTCTCTTCTAAAAAGTTTGAAATAGAGGTATTTGAAAGAATAGAATTATTTTCATCTTATACATATATTGCTTTGCAAATTATATTTAAGAAATATGTTAAGCATAGTTATATGTATTGCAAACTTTATTATTAAATGGCTATAGACAAAAAATAATTGCAAATATAGTGTAAAAAAGAAAATATAAAAATTTGCATTATTGCTATAGGCGAGAGGTCGCGCACAACATTCATAAAACATAACAGAATATTGACCTTGCAAGATACGGCGA
>CALDID010000093.1 GCA_937901865.1 uncultured Treponema sp. | reverse complement strand
TCGGATAGAACGGCTGATTTTCTGCGATTGTATTCACCTGCCAGTCGCCGTCAATTCCCCAAAGCACAGACGGAACTGCGAAATCTTTTATAAGGAGCTTGTTGATTTTTCCGAACGCTTCAAACACATTTGCACTGTAAACGGGAATATCGTACTGTTCTCCCATTTCTGTAGAAAGAACTCTGCGCCCTATCGAAATATCAAAAATATCTTTGTTATAAAGTTTGTATTGCACACTTGCATTTTTCTGCGCTGTTTCAAACAAGTTTTCAATCTCCGCCCTTGCCGTCGCAATCTCTTTCTGCGCCGCTTGATACTCAGCGTCAATCTTTTCACACTCGGCGACAACTTTTTCCAAAGCAGTACGAGAATCTGGCATAGGAATTTTTAACGCTTGTAAATCGCTTGCGTATACATGAGGCTGTGCTGCACCTTTTTGCAGTTGAAAAACCATTTCTTGATTTGCTTTCAATACATTGAACACATATTTTGTTGTCAGTTCATCTTTTGCAAGAATGGTCGTGCAGTCAGAAGCAAATATTGGCTCTTTCCAAAAATTAACAAAGCCTGCATTTGCTCCGCTTGCACTCACCGTAATTATATTTGCGGGGCGATTTGCTTCATTGTGAAAATATGCAAAATCTGTTCCGCCTGCGACAACCTTTATTGTTCCTTCTTTCAGTTCAGCGGAAGTAATGGATTTGCCTTTTTGCAGTTCCGCAATCTCCCCCAACTTCACTAGCGGAAACTTGCTTTCAATTTTCAATTTTCCGTTTTCACCTTGCACGTTGCACTTTATCGCCTTGTCGAATGTGCTTCGGCTAAAGTCAATCATATCTTTGAGTGCATTCGCTGTGCAGTATGTGCTGTCGCGGTAAATCCCCGAAAATGCGTCTTTTACACTATGCGCAATGCTGTGTTCTCTGTCTTGTGTATTGTACAAAAGTCCGCAATATTCGCTCTGGTTCGTGCTTTTTATCTTTATGCCCTCGTCGCCTTTTCGGTTGCTCCAAGTATATCCTAAAAACGCTTCTTGCTCTTTGTCCGCATTCGGCGCACTCACAACAAAGGTTGTCTGCTTGTAAACCAATGCAAAATAATACAGCTTTTCTTTTTCTATGCCTAAAGCATACTCATAAAACGCTTTTATGCGATTTTCTTTGTGCGTTTTTTCGTCTTTTGCCTCCGCCTTTTCGTCCTGCTTTGCCGCTGTTTTATACGCCGTGCTTTTCTCAAAGTCGCTTATATACATTCCAAAATACGCATTTTCTTTGTATGCTCTATAATCCGCCATTGCTTTTGCGTCTTTTGCAAATTGCGTATATTCTTCTTCGCTGACACCTATCTTTTGGCAATAGTTTTTCAAAATCTCTTTGTCGCTCGCCACGCTCAAAGTTTCGTTTGCAAAAATCGCGTTCACATTGTCTTTTACAATTTCGCTTTTTACAGGCGGTTCAGCGTTTTTCTGCATAAAAAGCACAACCGTATTTGTTCCTGTCGCGCCAAACGTCTTTGAACTGAATTGCACGATAGACTTTATCGCAAAATTCTTCAAAATCTCTTCTCTTGCCTTTATATAGCTCGTGCTTGAGTTTGAAAGAATAGAGCTCGGCAAAATCACGGCGGCAATTCCCTGCGGTTTCAAAAGCTGTGCCGCTCGTTCCACAAACAGCGTTTCAATTTCTTTTCCGTCGTCTGAAATATACGAAAGCAATGAGAGCGCATTGTTTTTCAAATCGAGATGACTTTTGAACGCGCTCACACTGTACGGCGGATTTGCTACCAAAATATCAAATTGATTGTTTTGAATGACAATGCCGTCTTTGTCGTGATTGTCCAGCCCGTCGCCGAATACGATATTGCCGTTGTCTGCGCCGTGCATAAAAAGCGAAATCTTGCTCACTCGTGCCAATCGATAATCTTTTTCTATGCCGTAAATGCAGTTTGCTTCCCAGCCTTTTTGCCCCTCAAGCCCCAGACGAGAAACCGTTTCATTTATCTCTCTAAATCCCTCTGTCAAAAAGTGTCCTGCGCCGCACGCATAGTCAATTATACGCGGATAGTATACTGCGCTTTTTCCCTGTTGCGAATTATTTTTGGACGTGTTACAAAAAAAACTTTCAAGTGGCAGACATTTCCAAATAAAGCTCGTTATCGGAATCGGCGTAAAAAATTGCCCCTCATTCTGCTTAAATCCTTTATTCAAAAGCTGCTCGAACATATCGCCCAACAGTTGCAATTCTTTTGAATCGATAATTCTGTATTTTTGGAACAATTCCACCATTTCAACAAGGATTTTTCCATTCTGATAAAAAAGCGTCTTGTTGTGAACGTCCTTAAATGCAAAATCGTTGTTTGTGTAAAACTTGAGTTTTGTGATAGTATCGTTCAGTTCCGCCTCTAGCTTTTCTCTGTTTTCTTGAAGCGAATCAAAAACGACCTTTTTCACATAATCATCACGAACATAAAAGACCTCTTCTTTCATAAACTCTTTCATTCCGAGATGATGCAGATTTTGCAGTCTGTCCTGCATTTTTTGATAAGTGTCTGTCCCTGCCTTGTATTGAAATTCCACCACATCTTCTTCGCCTTTCTTCTTTTCGTCGTACAGTTTTGCGATAAAGAGAGCAATAAGGCGGTTAAAGGCGTTTTCTTTGTCGCTTACGTTGTTATGCCGTAAAATCTCTTCAAATTGATTTACGATTTTGTCATCACGGCTAAAATCAACAAGCCTTTTCTTTTTTAGCGGCAACATTCCAATAGTATACGCCACTGTTTCATCATCAAAAATGATGTCTGTTGTATCGATGATAGCTTTTTTGTATGTGTCTTTCCATGCAGCAAAGAGTTCTTTTGCATTCCCTGCATTTTTGTATAAAAGAATTGTCGAATCGTCTTTTGCAAGCTCGACGACGTTTGAATCATCAGAACAGTTTACATAACTGTATGTATGTGTCAGTTTTTCTCCGTTAAAATCGCTTGCATACAAGCAGAGCCATTTTGTTGCTCTCTCCTGTTGCCAATAGCTGAACAGTTGCCCGCCGTCTGAGTGTTTTTCATCTTGATTGAGCATATTAGAAAGCTCTTTTTTGTATTCGCCGTCAGCCGTTTTGCACTCGATAATGCAAAGATATGGCGAGCCGTCTTTATTTTTTACGCAAATATCCGCCTTTCCGCTCTTGCCGCCGTGTCCTAAACTCCATCTCGGCTCAAGTTCAATATGCTCTGCGCGGTATCCTTTTTCAAGTAGCCGACATACACACTCACATACAACGAAATTTTCGGGGTGCGAAAAATTGCTTGTCGTTCCGTCGTTGACACAAAAGCCCTTGTCTTCGGGGTAACTGATTTTTTGCGCATTAAAATTCACGCTGACATCACAATCCGCCGCGTCAAAATGTCTTCTATATATATCGCCGTCTTTTGTAAATCCCAAACACATCAGCACGGCACTAAAATTCTCTCTCGTTATCATTTTTTCTCCAAAATACAAATGCAGCTAAATTATAGCATAAACCTTACTGTGTTTAAAGCTCTCTCAGCTCAATGCGACAGCCTTTCTCATTTACGTGAGACACACTGTCGCATTGGAATGAGAAAGACTGTCGCATTAGAAGAATGAGAAAGACTGTCGCAAGAATAGTGTTGACACGAATTATTATTCGATATACACTATATGTAGTAGATAATGAGTAATAAAGTTATCGGGTGAAAAAAATGTTCAAAATAATTGAATTTTGTTCAAATAAATTGTTGACAAAAATTGCAAAGAGTTGTATATTATAATTGTTCAATAATATTGGACAAGGAGCGGAGAAATTAGACCTGTTCGGAAACCTTATGTCATTCTCGTGCTTGACACGGGAATCTCTAGGTAGTTTTGAAAAAGAGGCTATGCCTCAGATTATCGGGTCAAGGTGAGATAATGACAATTATCGAACAGGTCAATTGAACGGAGGGCTTATATATGACTGGGAATACAATTTTTGCAGGGAGGATAAAAAAGTTACGAGAGGAAAAAGGGCTTTCTACAACAGAGCTTGCAAAGAGCCTCGATATACAAAAATCGCGCGTGAGTATGTGGGAAACGAATGGCACAGTTCCGCGTCAAGATATGCTTTTGAAGCTGTGCAAGTTTTTCAATGTAACGACGGATTTTCTTTTGGGCAATGATGACTTAAATGCGCAAAACCCTCGAAACGAGAAAATCTATTCGATACAGCGTGCGCTTAGTAATATGGACGATTCTGACTTAGAAAAAGCGCAGAATCTATTATTGGCTGTCTTTAAAGACAAGTTCGGTATATAACTTATGCAGGAGGCGAAAATTGCGAGCAGATTATGACGCAGCAAATAACACGGCGAATGAAATTCTTTTAAAAGCAAAAAGTATAAAGGGATTTCCTTTTTCAATAAAAGAGGTTGTAAAGGAGTTCTCTGAAATAGAATTTACGACGTATTCAGAGCTAGAAGCTCTCGGGGGCAATGCGTCAATGATTATCGGCTCAAATGATGGCGCACTTCTTGAGAGCTGCGGCAGACACATATTGTTTTATAACGATAGAATGCCGAGCGAGCGTATTGCTTTCACGTTTGCACACGAACTAGGGCATCTTGAGCTTCATCACGATATGAAAACGCTTACAGAGTTAAGAGAAGCACACGATGAACTTTTTGCACCGTTATATGAAAAATACGAAAAAGAGGCTAGTGTATTTGCGGCGCAGTTGGTTATGCCTGTGCAAGTGGTGAGAGAGCTTGCGAAGCGTGGCTGCAAGATAACAACAGCATTTTTATCGGAACATTTTGGGGTATCAAATCAATGTGCTCAAGTTCGTATAAGTAATTTAGGTTATCAGAAAAAAAGCGAATATGACGATTTGATTTTGGGAAAGTTCAAAGGTTTTATCGATAGAGTAGCAAAGCGCACATCGTCTTTTTCTGACGAATATGAACGGGAGCTCGAGATGGAAAGAATAAGGCAGTCGTGGTAAAAAAATAAAGAGTGCTAATACTGGTAATATCGGCACTCTCAAAGGCGATAAGCCTGTAGACATAATGCTAGGAGAGCGAGAATGTCTATAGGTATTATCGCCATAAATGCAATGAAACTTGAACATTTGAAAACTGTCGTAGATAGCTATGTTTGAGAAAATATATTTTAGGAGAAATACCTATGAGAAAACAGAAATACTATGGTATCCGCAAGAATCTGAAAGATGTCTGGTGGAATTCTTTTATGGTCAGAAATTGCACGGATTGGGATTTACACGATATTCCGTTCTGCAGGACAATGAAAGAAGAGATTCCTGAAGATATAATCACTTGGAAAGAGGCGGTTACAATCTACGACAAGCGGATAAAGGAAAACGAAAACTTTCATCATTGTGCATACATCTGCTTTTACATCGATGATGAACGCTTTGATGGCATAAAAGGAATTTGGTTCAATCCTCAAAAAGCGTTACGGATTATCAAGCATTTTGCAGGAATCATCACGCCTGATTTCAGCACATATATGGATTTTCCAGAATACCTCAAAGGCTGGAACACATACAGAATGAGAGCATTTGGCTTTTGGTGTAGCAAAAATGGAATCAATGTGATAAACAATGTGCGTTGGGATTCGCTTTCTCTTGATTTCTGTTTTCGTGGCATATTGCAGAACAGTATTGTCGCTATAGGAACTGTGGCGAGCAGACTTAGGTATCTGAAAAATCGCGCAGAGTTTGAGCAGAAGTTTTTGTTGATGATTGAAACTTTGAAGCCTAAAATCATAATTGTATACGGTTCTGCAAATTATCCTTGCTTTAACTCTTTGTGGACAACGGAAATAAAAATTGTGTCGTTTCCAAGTTCACGGAACAGAAAGCAGAGCTCTATTAAGGTGGTCGCATGAGCAAGTATTATTCAGGTCTGTTTCCGACCACAAGCGGTGGAAAGAAAGTTGCAAATCAACTTCCTAAAAATGATTCTCAGCTGAAACATATTTTTAGGAAAGCTAAAGGGCATCTTTGTGATACTCCAAAAAACAGAAAAACAATCATTGATTTAGTAAATGAGGAGAGTAATTACAAAGGAACCGACAAAGATGGTTGTAAATGGTATGTAAAAACTGCAAAGAATGGCGGACAATATTGGGCAAAAGTTAAAAATGGCATTGTGAGTAATGCAGGCTATAACAGAAGCCCTATTGAATGGGATGATGAAACAGGGCTTTTCAAGAACCCTTTTAAATCTAAATGACACTTTATAAAGAGGTGGAAATGACAAACTTCGAGTTGTTTACGATGATGTATTTTGTATTGGATACAGAACTTGAAAAAATCAATAGGTCTGATGAATTGCTTTTGGATTATGTGAGTAATTTAAATCCTTTTCTTTGGAATTCTGAAGATTCTGCAGACCCTGCTTATTTTTCTGAATTCAATGATTTTATGAAAGACAAGGTTATTGGTGATGATTACGGATATTCGTTGATTGTCGAGTTTATTAAGACAAATGATGAATATTACTTTGGGTTGGAAAAGTATTTTTTAAGAATTTCTGTTGAAGAGTTCAAGGAAGCCTTTAAACGTTATCTTTCTGAACGGCACAAGGGAGATGAGAATTGGCTGATAGAGTGTTTTAAAAAAGTATAAATAACAATAAAAAGAATTCATAAATTTATGGAGGAAAAATGAAAAGGAAAGGTTTGGTTCTTGTCGCTTGATAAGTGGCGACGATGAGAACAAAAATGCCTAAAAACTGCACGGTCATGCAACTTTTAGGCGGAGAAAAAAGAGGCATTCTTCTCGATTTTGTATAGTCAAAGGATACCTCATTATAAGCCACTTGACAAGCAGAAAAGACTGCAATATCAGATTTTTATTGATAGTGAGGTGTCGAAATGGACGACCGAAAGAACAAATTTACAGAAAATGTCAATGTAACAATGCACAAAGCAATGTTCTCTTCTGAAGATGTCATCTATGCAAAGGTGCATAGAGAAACAGCTCTTATGGGCAATATCGTAGACAAGATTTACGATAAAAATAAGGTGTTTGATAGAGAAACGCTTCTCTATGTTGCAGGATTGTTCAAAAAAGGCATTTTGGCTCTTTTGAGCGAGGGTAAGGCGGTGGATATGCTTCAGCTTGGTGTGCTTTACTTAAAGCCGAACGGAACTGTTGAAGAGGGCAAACTTGACAATATTCCAGAAATGACGCTTGGTTTTACGCCGTCAGAGGTGGCTTGCGCGGCAGTGAAAGGCGTTACGGTTGCAGGAGATGTTACAAAGAGCAGCGAGCCTGAGGTTTCGTATCTGTTCGATATGCACAAAGAAGCAAAGACAGACGCTGTTTCTAAAGGCTACACTTTGAAAATCAAGGGTGATAGGCTCAAGATTGCAGGAGATGAGGCAGAAACAGGGTTGTTCTTTGCGCCATGCGATGCAGAAGGCAAAAAAGACGAGGATAGAGCAAACTGGGTGCATATTCGTCCTTCTCCGTCTATGGAAAACACTGCAAAAACGGTGTGTGTCAATTTGCCTGCGGATATGAAAGAGGGAACATATCGCCTTATTGTCTGCACAGCTTTCGGGGCAGGGAAGCGATTGAACAAAAGTATTCGTGAAGGCATATACGCAAATGTAGTAACAATACAGCAGCCATAGGCTGATTTGTACCTATAGCCTGTTTTTGTAGGAGCCATAGGCTGATTTGCACCTATAGCCTGTTTTTGTAGCAGCCATAGGCTGATTTAGAGGTACAGTCTTATTTGAAAATAGCCTGTGCCTCTAAACTTTAGACCTGTTCGATAATTGTCATTATCGGGCTCGACCAGATAATCTGAGGCACAGCCTCTTTCTCAAAACGCCTATATTGCAATAGATTGCCG
>CALDID010000092.1 GCA_937901865.1 uncultured Treponema sp. | reverse complement strand
GATACTTAGCTGAAGAAAACAGGTTTACGGACGGAAAAAGAAAAGAAATGCTTTTACGAAAATCAAATATAGATTTTAGTTAAAAAGTTGTCAACTTAGTCAAAGAAAAGTTCCTTAATTTTTCTGTAAATTATAAAGCAAAAATGTATTGATATGAAAAAGTATTTTCTAGCATTTGGAAGTGTTACGAAAAGTATGCTTTTCTTTTTGTCAGTTCCGTGCTTGACACGAGAATCTATGCTCTAGGCATTTTGAAAAAGATTATCGGGGTCAACCCGATAATTACAGCATACCTTTTGTAATAAGTCTATGTTGCTTTCAAAAATTGCTCAATTTAGGCTTTTTGATGATGATTTTATTCTTGAATTGTCAAATTAAGTGCAACCTTATTGAATAATAGAGCTCGAAAGTGAAAGCTAGTATTTAAGGAGGTGGCTATTATCCTAGGACTATTTTTCAAACTCTTCGATTTTGCATGTGTGAGTTTTCTGCTTTTCGTCGTAGTTTATGCCGATGAAAAGCAAATTGCCCGAATAATGCTCCAATGACGCAAAATACTGTTTCTCACGGATTTGCTTCAGTGCGCTTTCAACACAGTCGTTCCGCTTGAGTTCGATTATCATCGCAGGAATGTTCGGCACATAGGGAATGAAAACAACGTCAGCAAAGCCTTTCCCCGTCGTCGCCTCTTTTATGACTGTGTATTTGTTGAGCGCGTAGATAAACGAAAGGTAAATTGCGGACTGCAAAGCGTCTTCATTGTTGTAGCTGCGGTTTGATGTAACGTGAATGTGGCTCATATCAAGGGCGGTTGCCACGGCTTCGGCGTTTTTGCGCAAAGTTTCGGCTAAAAGCTCTTTTGACGACTGAATGATTTTGTTCGTGATTTTGTATTCGTCGTTTGTTTCGATGGCGTTGAACCATTCTTGTCGCACTTCCCTATTTGGTATTCTGCAAGTGCCGTCCTCGCGGTTGTAAGCAAGATAGCCCAAGTGAATGAGATATGTGAACGCGTCGCTTCTGGTCAAAAAATCGGTCATTGTGTTCATATAGCGGGTTACGTTGACATCGACGCTTTCGCCCGAGAGCATACGGACAACGTCGTCTTTCATTCCCTCGAAGTTCTCTTGTATGCGGTCTGAAATCACGGCATAAGTTGAAGTTTTGCTCCAATAATTGGCAATTTCTTCGTTGACAATGGCTTTTACAACAGATTCAGGATTATAAAGCTCAATGCCTTTTTGAGAATAGCCGTCGTACCATCGCTTTATTTCAGTGTAATTGGCATTGTATTTTTGGCAAAGTTCCTTTACTTCGTCGTTTGTAAATCCAATAAACTCTGCAAGTTTTCCTGCGCTTAAAATCGTATATTCCTCAAAGTTGTTGAGTTTGGACTGTACTTTGTCGCGGATTACGGGCAAAATCCCTGTGAGATATGCAAGAGCGATTGCAGGGCGCAGGGTGTCGCTTTTGAAAAGTCCGTTCAAGAAGTTGAGGTACTGTGTGAAAAGGGAGCTGGTTATGTTTTCCCGAACCAAAACGTCGTATTCGTCCATCATGATTACAAACTGCTCTTTTTTTGCATCGAACACCTTTAAGATACAGTTGCCTACTGATTCGTGTTCTTTGAAAGTGATGTCTGGAAACTGCTGTGAAAACTCTGCAACAATTTTATCTTGCAAATTGTTCAACAAGTTCTCTTCATCTCTTTCGTTTCGATATACGCTGTTCACGTCGATTTTGATGACATTAAAGCGGTTCAAATTGCTCTCGAAACTCTCATCTTTGCTGATTTTGAGAGGCTCGAACAAAGAGCGGGAATCACAGCCTTTGGAATAATACGCGCAAATCATATTGCCTGCAATTGTCTTTCCGAAACGGCGGGGACGAGAAACGCAAATATATTTGTTGTCGGTTTTTATAAACTGGTTCAAAACGCTAAGCATCATCGTTTTGTCAACGAAGATTTCGCGCCTTGTTGTTGCTGTGTAATTGTCATTGCTTGGATTTAAGTAAATGCCCATATCTTGCCCTCCGCAGTTTTAAGTATACCGCAAAGGGCAGGTAAATGCTACTAACGCGAAATGCGTTTTTTCCAAAGTGAAAGCACAAATTTTGTTATCGGCTGTTCTAGAAGATAGAATACTAAGCCAAAGATTACGCAAATCCCGATATGAAAACAAAGATGAACAATGTGCGATGAAAAGAACTTTGCGACAAATCCTGCGGCGTAGGCATAATAGACCATTTGGACAAGAAAAATATTAAAAGAC
>CALDID010000091.1 GCA_937901865.1 uncultured Treponema sp. | reverse complement strand
CTGGAGTTCAGACGTGTGCTCTTCCGATCTAATTTAATTAATTTTCTTTTGTTATATTTTAAATTATAAAAAATGATAAATGCTTTAAATATGATTTCATAAATCGCAATTTTAAACATTTATTGTTTTCTAGGCAATATACTAGCGCAATAATTCTAGCACAATAATACAATTTTTCAACTTTTTTGCACTAGAATCTATACAAAAATTGATTATTACTGCATAATGCCGTTTAGACAGGAGTTTTATATGAATCTAAAAAGCCTTAAAACAAAATTGCTCATCATGCTCTTAGCAGTATTGATAATTTCTAATTCTCTCATCGGATTCGCCTCGCAGATGATTTCGCGACGCGTTGTTTCGTCTTCTGTGAACGAAAATCTTTCTAACGTTGCTTCAAAAACCGCTAATGAGATTTACGCCGTGAACCAAAATCAATTCACT
The DNA here is from genome assembly GCA_937901865.1 of uncultured Treponema sp. Taxonomy (GTDB): domain Bacteria; phylum Spirochaetota; class Spirochaetia; order Treponematales; family Treponemataceae; genus Treponema_D. Next base: position 10,258 of record CALDID010000091.1, on the reverse strand, counting down.
ATGCTCGAATCCCTTGCAACGCAGCCATTTATAAAAGACGAAACCATTTCTCTTGAAGAAAAGAATAAACAAGTAGGCGCAATCGCTCGGCGCAATATCACGAAATTCAAAAGCGTAAGCTATATCGACAAACAGGGAAACAGCTATTCTCTCGGCGGAAACGCAATCAATCTTTCTCTCGAGGCATTTTTTAGAGATGCGATGAGCGGAAAAACAGTCGTTTCAGACCCGATGACAGACGCAGCGTCTGGGCAAACGATTATATATTACGCGCTCCCTGTTTTCAACGCTCATCACGTTCCTCTCGGTGTGCTTGCCGCTGTTACATTCGGCGACTTTCTTTCGCAAACCGTTTCTGTTATGCAAGTGGGAAAAGACTCGCACCCGATTGTCGTAAATATGAAAACGGGAGTTATCGTCAGCAAATTCGAAGGAAAAGCAAAAGCAGAAAACATTCCGCAAGATATTTTAAGCCGTATTCGTTCGGGAGAAAAAGGAAGCGCGTCGTATATAAATAGTGAAGCAAAAAAGAAAATGACGTGCGCATTTCAAAGCGTCGGCGAAAACTGCGATTGGGCTGTTTTTTGCTATGCGCCATACAACGATTATTTCGGAGGCTTGACGCTTCTATCCTATGTTATTCTCATCGTTTTTTCTGTAACTCTTGTCGTAGCGGCAGCGTTCTGCATTATTCTGCTGACAATGAGCCTCAAGCCATTGAAAAAGGTTGACACTTCTATTCACGAAATCGCGACAGGAACAGCCGACCTTACGCGCCGTATCAGCGTAAAGACAGAAGACGAAATCGGCTCTGTGGTAAACGGCTTTAATATGTTCGTTGCAAAATTGCAGACGATTATTTCACAAGTCAAGGATTCAAAAGAGATACTCACCGACGCAGGCGATAATCTCGACATTGGCACGCAAGAAACGTCCGCTTCTATCACGCAAATCATCGAAAACATCTCGCGCGTTCATAACGAAGTGTCTATGCAAAGCCAAAGCGTTTCAGAAACAGCAGGGGCTGTAAACGAAATCGCTTCTAATATCGAATCGTTAGAGCGAATGATACAAGGACAAAGCGACGGTGTTGCACAGGCTTCAAGTGCAGTGGAAGAAATGGTCGGCAATATTGCGAGCGTAAACAACAGCGTCGATTTGATGGCGGACAGCTTTTCTCAATTACAAGTTGACGCAGAAAACGGAGCTACAAAGCAAAAGGCAGTGTACGAAAGAATTACGCAGATTGAAGCGCAAAGCGAAATGCTTATGGAAGCGAACAGAACGATTTCAAACATCGCTAGCCAAACGAATATGCTTGCAATGAATGCGGCAATCGAGGCGGCGCACACAGGAGATGCAGGAAGAGGCTTTAGCGTGGTTGCAGATGAGATTAGAAACCTGTCTGAAACATCAAGTATGCAGTCAAAGAAGATTGCACAGCAGGTGAAAGCGATAAAAGATTCTATTAACGGCGTTGTTTCGGCAAGTGAAGAATCAAGCGCAGCGTTTACCTCAGTTTCGAGCCGTATCACCGACACAGACCAGCTTGTCAGGCAGATAAAAAGCGCAATGGAAGAGCAAAGGGAAGGCTCAAAGCAGATTATCGACGTGCTTCACACGATGAACGACAGCACTAGCGAAGTTCGCATTGCAAGCCGAGAGATGAGCGAAGGAAACAAGGCGATTTTAGACGAAGTGAAGAATTTGCAAAGCGCGACGGGCGTTATTTTGAACAGTGTAGATGAAATGGCTCGCAGCGCGCAGAGAATTAACGAAACGGGCGAAACGCTTAACGTCATTTCAAGCAAAATGCGCTCATCAATTTCCGACATCGGCAACCAAATCGACCAATTCTCCGTCTAACCGTCTCAGACGGATTTGTAAGGCACAGGCTGCTTTCTTGTCGCGGACGGCTTTTATTATAAAAAGGTGTTTTTGCAAAAACAGGCTGTGTCTGATTAATCAGGCTGTGCCTGTGTGTATTATGTCACGATTGACTTTATGTACTATTTCGTTTTGAAACTGTACTATTTGCGTCACGATTATAGTACAGTAGACGTCATGTAAATAGTACAATAGACGTGACGCAAATAGTACAGTAGATGTCATGCAAATAGTACAGTAGACGTGACGCAAATAGTACATACAGCGGATTTTCTCACTTTCATACAAAATGCAAGCGATAGACAACTACAATCTATCTTTAGCGCAAGAATAAAAAGAATAAAAAATAGGGGGCAGATATTTTTTCAATCTACCCCCTATATCCGTATCCTATATCATCAACCACACAGCCACAAGCTGTTTTGCACACATAAGTTGTTTTGTAAGAGCCTCAGGCTGCTTTGTATACCACAAGCAATTTTTCAGGCTGTGCCTGTGTCAATCAAGCGTATATGCTTCGCCGTATTTTACAATCGTAACATTCGGATAGCCGTTTTCATTCAGATAATTCTTAAAGAACTCCTGCGAATCTTTTTCGCCGTGTACCATAAAGATATGCTTTAAGCGGCTCGTGTCGATAGAGTTCAGCCACGCAAGGCTTTCGGTGTAGTCGGCGTGCGCAGAAAATGAGTTAATTTGCTCTACGCTCGCTTTCACGCTGTACCAATCGCCCATAATCTTCACTTCTTTGTCGCCATCGCGAATACGCCTACCAAGCGTATTTTCCGCCATATATCCCACGATAAGAATCGTATTATTCGGGTTAGAAATATTGTTCGCCAAATGGTGCAAAATGCGACCAGCTTCACACATACCGTCGGCACTGATGATAACCATCGGACCTTCTTTTTGGTTCAACGCCTTCGATTCTTCCACGCTCGTAACAAAAGACAAATTGCCAAAGCCAAACGGGTTTTTGTGGTGCTGCAAGAACGCATCGTGAACCGCCTCGCTGTAGCACTCTGGGTGAATTTGGAAAATGCTCGTTGCGCTCGTAGACATCGGGCTATCAACATAAATCGGCAAATCAGGGATTTCCTTTTTATCCACAAGCAAATGCAAGTAATACACGATTTCTTGTGTTCGCTCTATCGCAAACGACGGGACGATGATTTTACCTTTCTTCGCCACCGCAGAAAGAACCACATTTTTCAGCTCTTCCATCGCAACAGATTGCTCTTCGTGCTTTCTGTTACCGTAAGTGCTCTCCATAAAAATATAATCAGGCGCAGGCACTTTTACAGACGGGTCGCGAATAATCGGCTTGCCACTTCTACCGAGGTCGCCTGTATAGAGAATGCGAATATCGTCAGCAGGCGCATTAGTAAGCATATTCATCGGCGGACGCGGCTCATTTGTGTAGCCTGCGAGATGATTCCATTGCCGATTGTCTACATCGCGGTCGATTTCGCCAGTGATAGAATTCACTCGCTGCCCCTTCACCGTGATAAGAGCGAACGCAGACCCCAAAATATGCCCTGCGTCAAAGAACTCCAGCTGCACATCAGGCGCGATATACATCTTTCTGTTATATGAGAGCGTAACGATTTGGTTCGCCGCTTTTACGCAGTCTTTTTCGTCAAAGAGTGGTTTCCAGTTAAACTTCTCGCCTTTTTTCTGCGCTTGCTTTTTCAAATACTCCGCGTCGCGCGCCTGTATTCTTGCGCTGTCCATCATAATCAGGTCAGCCAAATCGCGCGTAGCAGGAGTGGCGTAGATATTGCCGTTATAGCCGTTCTTCGTCAAAAGAGGCAAAAGCCCGCAATGGTCATAATGCGCATGAGTTAAAACGACGGCTTCAATTTTGTCTGCTGCAAAATTGAAATTGCGATTTTTCTTATCGGCCTCAGCTCTCTTGCCTTGGAATGCGCCGCAGTCAATCATAAAACTTCTGCCGCTTACTTCAAAGATGTGCTTCGAGCCAGTAACTTCTTGAGCCGCTCCGAGAGAATATGCAGTAATCGCCATAATTCGCCTCCTTTTCTGTGTTGTAGTATACTATTATTTTAACGCAGAATACAAAATCCACAAGGCAAATAACGCATTATAAATAAAAAAGCACTCCCGAAAAATTCTCACAGGAGTGCTTTTTATAGAAAATGCCTAAACGATTACTCGCAGCTGAATGTATGCCCCTGCACCTTCTGCACAAACTCGTAGTCAATGGTGCGGCGATGCAAGACAGTAGGATTAAAATCAATCTCTTCCCATCAAATCCCGTGTATAAATCTTATCAGCAACATCAGAAAGCTCTTCTGAAGTACGGTTTGCAATAATGACATCACATTCTGATTTAAATTTTGTAAAATCTTTTTCAACAATAGAGTTAAAAAATGTTTTTTCCTGAAGAGTTGGTTCATAAACCACCACTTCAATTCCTTTTGCTTTAATTCTTTTCATAACACCTTGAATTGCACTGGCGCGGAAGTTATCTGAATTAGACTTCATTGTAAGTCGATATATACCAACCTTTTTTGGATTTTTGTCTATAATCATCTGTGCAATGTGGTCTTTTCTAGTCGTATTAGATTGAACAATTGCACTAATCAAGTTCTGAGGTACATCATTGTAATTTGCTAGTAACTGTTTTGTATCTTTTGGAAGACAATAACCGCCATAGCCAAAGCTTGGATTGTTATAAAAGTCACCAATTCGAGGGTCTAATGAAACTCCTTGAATAATTGATTTTGTATCAAGACCTTTTAATTCTGCATAAGTGTCAAGCTCATTAAAATAGCTTACCCGCAAAGCAAGATAGGTATTTGCAAATAGTTTTACGGCTTCGGCCTCAGTAAAGCCCATATAAAGTGTTGGAATATCTCTTTTAATTGCACCTTCTTGTAAAAGCTTTGCAAATGTTTTTGCAGCATCAACAAGTCGTTCATCTTTCAAATCTGTTCCAATTACAATACGGCTTGGATAGAGATTGTCATAGAGAGCCTTACTTTCTCTCAAGAATTCAGGAGCAAAAATGATATTTTTAGTGTTATATTTTTGTCTTACAGATTTTGTATAACCGACAGGTATTGTAGATTTTATAATCATAATTGCATTTGGATTAACTTCCATAACAAGCTCAATAACCTGCTCTACAAAATGCGTATCAAAAAAATTCAACTTCGGGTCATAATTGGTTGGAGTTGCAATAATGACTATATCTGCATCTTTATATGCACTTCTTCCATCCACAGTTGCCATAAGATTCAGCTTCTTATTTGCTAAAAAATCTTCAATTTCTGAATCTTGAATAGGAGACTTATGATTGTTTATCAAGTCTACTTTTTCTTGAACAACATCTACAGCAACAACGCTATTATGCTGAGACAATAAAGTAGCAAGGGACAAGCCTACATAGCCTGTTCCTGCCACAGCGATTTTGTTTATGGTCATATTATTTTTTCCTTTTCGTACTTCCAGATTTTTCCAATCAAAACATTGGTAAATAGAAACCAGCAGGAAAGAATATACGGATAATGCATGTATTTATGCATTAGTTCAAAATAAGGTTTTACTTTCTTGAACTTTTTTCGTGATATTCCGGATTTTCTTATTCTGTAATGAGCTAGTACCTCATAAATTCCCATTGCATTCTTTGCATTACGGACAACCTGAAGAAAAAGCCCATAATCATTATTATTTTTTATTGGAAATGAGCGGATATTTTCCGCTATCTCTCGCCTATAAATTGCAGTAAGACAGCCTATAAAATCATGATGAAGAAGTTTTTTATAAGACAAGTTTTTAACAATTCTTACTATTTTTCCAAATGGGTTATTTTCTTCATCAATCAAGTCATAACGTGAAAAACAAAAGTCGCAATTATTTTCTTGCATAAAGGAAATTTGTTTTTCTAATTTCTTAGACTCCCAAACGTCATCGGAATCAAGAAAAGCAATATACTCACCTTTAGCTATATCCAGTGCATGGTTTCTTGATATAGCTGCTCCACTATTCTTTTCATTTCGTAGAACTTTTATTCGCTTATCTTTTTCTGCATAATCAAGTGCTATTTCATAACTTCCATCTGTTGAACAGTCATCTACAATAAGCAGTTCCCAATTTTTATATGTCTGAGAAAGCACAGAATCAATTGTTTGAGAAATGAAACGCACACAATTGTAATTCGGTGTAATAATCGAAACTAAAGAGGATGTAAACATGAATGATTATTTAAAATAAAGTTTTATTTTTTGTATTTTTTGAAAGGTAAATATGCAAGATTGTTTTATACATTAAACACTACGATTAACAATTTTCTGTTTTTTAGAAGAAAAATATATAAAAAACAATTCTAGATTAAGCAGTAACTACAGAAAAAAAATAATATGAAAAAAAAGAATAAAATTGTTTTCCAGTAATTTTATGGTACGAAAACATCTATGCTTTACATCAAACCTATTGACAAAATCCATACAAGTATACATAGTCGAACAATCTCAAGAAAACTACCTAAATCATTTTTATCATATTAAAAAAATTTATTTCATTTGCTTAAGAATTAACTTATACTTTTTTTTCCCATCATAAAGTAATTTTGCGGCCTGAATGATTGTAATAGGTTTAATTATTTTTCTTTTTGTTATTAAAAACCTTAGATAATAAATCGGAGTTAATGTGTGAGATATTGCATAATATATAGCCCCTCTATCAAACACAAATTTTGGATCATTAAAGCCTTTGAACCAAGTTGATTCACTTTTTTCGTGTTTTAAGATTTTATTAGGACAATAGAACATTTTTAACTTTTTTTTATAGCAATCTGCCAAGAAAATATTTTCTTCGCCTGAATTAAATACTCCGCTTCCTGTTCCAAAAGCTTCATTAAAAGCAAGACCTTTTTCTAATACCATATTTCTTTTCAGAGTTGTCTGAAAAGAGATGTACGTTCCTAATTTCAGAAACTTACATCTTTGTTCAACAGTTGCGCATTTATGTTTATAAGAATCTATTCCGAATAAAACAACATCTGCCTTTTTGTTCTTTTGATAATATGAAATTATTGTTTTGTCAAAATCATCATAGTAATACAAATCATCGTCTGCTACAGCAATAACATCTGCAGTTGCATTTCGCAGTGCCATATTTCGACTTCTTGAAAGACCTCGTTCTTTAGTAAAGAATATATTTATTGTCTGAGAACCTATTTTCTCTTCGATACTTTCTTCCAAATCACATTGATTTACCACAACACAATCGCAGTGAATATTCATTTTTTTTAGCATTTCAAAAATTTCTTGTTTTGATTTATGCATAGTTGAGATTAAAAGTTGAAATGTCATATATAACTTCCTTATAATTCCCTAATTAAAAAGAACAGAATTGTATAAATATTCTCCAGTCGGAGCTATAAGAACTTTTGCAATCCACAAACCAACTGATATCGATAAGAATAATACTAACTCTAATATTCTAGCCCATTTCTTAATTGCATAATGAGAAATAAGCTCTCGAAGATAATAATACAGAGGAACGTAAGCCAGTAAATCAAAATACATTGCAAATCGCGATAGAAAAAAAGAAGAGAAAGCGATTAGTTTTATACCATAAAAAACAGTACCCATTTTTATAAAAAAAACATCTTTTTTTGAATAAATTTCCATATATTTAGGCAACCAGGCCATAACTCTAAAATAGAATGGCAAGAAAACAAGTTTAGTAATAATATTTTTAAATGATTTTCTATTTTGCTCTAAAAAATAGAAAGAATCCAAATAAGCTGCATATGAAGATTTTGAAACAAAAAATGTTATAAAATTGTCCATTCCTTTATACATTAAAAACAAACTTAATATGAGAAATAATTTATACCATTTGCTTGATTTTAGATTAAACAGAAAAGAGAATGGATATAACATAAGTAATATAATTGCAGAAAAATGAAACATCGAAGCAAACAATATATAAATTATATATTTCTTCAATTTTCTTTCATAAATGAATACACTTGCGTACAAAAAAATAGCCATTGCTGTATATTGCCGAATTGCATTCATCTGATTATAGAAACAGGTAGCACAGCAAAAATAGATTACAATAAAGATATCTGGTCTATCGAATTTCAAATATAAGCAAAATTTACAAAGAAATAAAATTTGAATAAAAGAAATCAGAAAAAAACCTGCTTGTGCAGGTAAAAAACTCTTGTAAACAAATTGTGCAACAAAATAAAACGCATACTCTCTTTTTCGCAAATACAGTCCTAAATCTGTTCCTGTGTCAAAATACTTATAATATGTGGGATAATCTGTACCTACATAATATTGCAAACCTAAAACAAGAAGCCAATAAAAAGCAGGAATAAATAAAACAAACGATAATGCACTTTTGCTCATTTCTCTTTTATTATTTGTTAGCGTATAATTACCATAAAAAATATACAAAAAGAAAAATGAAAATATTAAAGTAATGAAATATGTCATTTTTGTACTTTATTTATTATTTTTTTTAGAGTTTTTTTCCCCCCATTATCTTTTAATTGCCATAAGAGAAAAAAAGGCATAGACATTATTTTTCCTAATTGTTTTCCAAACAATGTTGAAAACCGTTGCCTTTTCTTGTCATATAATTGCTGAGCTTTACTCGTCCAACTCCCTGCAAAATTATGAATTGCATAGGATTCTGGTTTTGTAGTAATTTTCCCTGTCTGATATGATTTACAAGTAAAAGCATATTTGTTTAGAATTTTTAATTCAGGATATTTATTTGTTGTTTGAATCATAATCTTTGGAAGAGGTAGAATATCAAATGAACCATCAGCTTTTATAAAACTTCTACCAGAGTAATAATCAAGACAGGCTTTTATTATAGGATTATTTTTAGAAGCTCCAAAACAGCCAGCCTCTATACCAGTTTTCTCATCATTTTCATACGCCATCATCAAATCAGAATCAAGCAAATCATCGAATGACTTCAAAACTTCTATATCCATATCCATGTAAATTCCACCGAAATTGTAGACTGCATACAAACGGATATAATCAGCTGCAAAGGCATATTTCTTGTTATCAAATGCCTGCTCTACCCATTTTGAAGAGGATTTATCAAATTTTTCAAAATTCCATAAAATGAATTCATAATCAGGTAGCTTTTCTCTCCAAGTATCCATACATCGTTTTAACTCTTCTGGATACGGGTCGTTACTTAACCAACAGTAATGTATAATTTTTGGTATCATAATACTCTCTTAAAATGAATAATCAACTCTTCCATCTATATTATGTAAAAAATCTCTGATTCCCATATATTGAGCCTTTGCTATTTTTAATTTTCCCCGAATTATGGAATATAAAACTTTTAACCGCGCCAATAATAGATTTCTTTTTAGATTATTTGGGAAGAGTTCTTGAATAAGATATAAGCAGTTTCTTGTATTATAGTAAGTCCCTGAAACATTTTGTTTTAACTGACGCCATCCTTCCTTATGATAAACTGTAGCAGTAGAAATCGCATAATGTTTGAAACCGAATTTTTTCACCCGAAGGCAAAATTCGTTTTCATCTGCATAGAGATGAAAACGTTCATTCATCAAGCCGCACTGATGAAAAACTTTTACAGGAATGTACATAGACGCACCAATTATTAAATCTAATTCAACAATATCCGGTAAGACCATATCAGAAGGCTGCAAATGATAAAGGTGCTTGCATGGACGCAATTCTCCATATTTGTGAATTCCAAAGTCTCCACCGCCTAATGCTTGTAAATATTGAGTATCTGGATAATATACAAGTTTACAGCCAAGTATTCCCAAATCATTTTTATTTATTGCAAAATTATGAAGATTCTCTAGAGTTTCAGTTCCTATCAATGTATCCGGATTTAATATCCAAATATAATCAGGATGAAAATTATTAATTGCGAATGCAATTCCAATATTGTTACCTGCACAATATCCTCGATTATCTTTTGCAAGAAGTAAGGATATATTTTCATTATCTTTTAATTTTTGCAGGCGTTCCCAAGAATCATTTGGAGATGCATTGTCAACAATAATGATACGATACTGTTCTTTTGTTCTTGTTTGTAAAATTGATTCAACACAAGCAAATGTTTCTTCATATTTAAGATAATTAACTATTATTATTGCTGTCATTTTTCCTCTTATTATGCAATTCCTAATCCACGATTCTTAGCAAATAAAGCTATAAGAATTTCTTATTAAGAATATCTGTGGAATAAAAGTTTTGATATTTCAGCATTCGCCCATTTTGTAAAGAGTCACCAAAACAGCTCATCATTTTCTGGTATTTGGAGAAACTGTGTTAAATAAAAATGGCTTATTCATCACCACTTCTATCAACTTTCATATGTT
>CALDID010000090.1 GCA_937901865.1 uncultured Treponema sp. | reverse complement strand
ATCCCCAATCCCCAATCCCCAATCCCCAATTATGAATAACTATAATTAGTATAATTTAAAATTACATATTAATTTATATTTCATTATTTCAAGAATATATAAAAACATTTATTTTAAGAAAAAAAATGAAAGAATCTCAAGAACAAAATAAAATAATTTTAGATAAGGCAGCTATATTTAAATCCCTAGATAAAATAGGTGAATATAAAAATGAAAAATTAAAAGTAACAATAAAAAAATGGGAAGATGATGATGTCACAAGTAATATGTTTATTATAAAAACAGAAGATGATTGTCCATTTTTAGGGGTTATTAACGGATTATTTGAGAGAGAAGGATTTGGTGTTAATGTTTATTCCAATGGAGATAATTATTTTGGATACTTTTCTGAAAATGAAAGAAATAAACATGGAATTTATTCATATAAGCCAAAAATAGAAAATAATCAAATTATAAGAGAATATTATTATGGAGCATGGAAAGATAATTATAAAGATGGTTATGGAATATATTTATGGTTAAAGGAAAATAAAGATAAAACTCCATTTACAGATTTTTCAAATTCCTCATTTAAAGCTTATGTAGGAAATATATCAAGAGATGTTTTTACAAAAGGAACTCTCTTAATTAAATCAGATAATAATTATTTTGTATATCATGGTTCTTTTAATCCAGAAGGAAAAAAACATGGTGATTTATCCTTTTTTTATTCAGCACAAAAAGAGCTTTTACTTTATGGCTCTTTTGAAAATGATAATTATACATCTGGTTTCATTGCAAATTTTGATAATGATGGAAATATAATTAAAATATGTAAATATGATAGAGGAGAATTAACAGAGAAAAAAGATATAAATCCTTTTGAAATTGAAATAATTGAAAAAATTGTGTTTAATTTTAGAAATATAATTATGGCTAAGGATTATTTTGGTGATATATATAAAGAATTCGGAAATGTGATTAAATTTAAGGAAAAACATATGAATAATTTAGATATTCTCAATTCTGATAAATATATTGATATTATGAATGCTGTTGTTAGATATAATAAAATTACCATTTTTTGAAATCAATGACTGCATAGCAACAGCAATATTGTGCATTGCTCTGTCGTAGCCATAAGTGAAATCAACCGCTTTCAAAATCTCATTTTCAGCTGCAACCGCCGTTGAAAGATTACTCATCTATTTTTCCTCCGTTGTGTATTTTTCTTTCCTACAGATATAGGAAATATTCTTATTTTCGCTTATTCTTCATTCGGGTAATATCTGAGCCACGCGCCACGACACCACGGGTGAAAAGCTCCCGTACAAACGTCGTCTTTTTCGCCGCTCCATTCTTTGCCTTCCCAAATCACAAAATCGGCTATTCCGTCGTCTGCGTTTTGGCTTGATAATGGCTTATCGCTCCATAGTGCAATTTTGCCGTTCATCCTGCGACAGAAAGGGCAAGTGTTATCGTCAATAACTTCAACGCGTTGAAAATACGTTTTTTCGCCCTCTGGAGTGTTGTAAACTTCTTCACGCACAAAGCCGTTATTAAAAGCATTTTGCATTTCCGTATCTGCAAGCCTTTTGAAATCGCGGTTATCGCCTGTCATTTTGTCAAAAAGCATTTGTGCAACATCACTTTTGCTTTTGTGGTTTTTCACTCCGTCAACAAGAATCGTCTGAATATCGCTTCTCATCTTGTTGTCGATATTCGTAATCTTCAAACCCGCCGATTGTTGCATAATCTCAATACGCGCTTGCTCTTGCCGTGAAAAACTGTTGCCAAAAGCATTTTGCATATTCTTAACGCTATCGCTTATCCAATCAAAAGACTTATCATTGTAATTCAAATCCATAAGAGGAAGCTGTTTAACAGCGTCAAAAGTGTTATACTGCAGCATACGGTTAAGAACCTTGCTTAATGCCGTTGAGTTAAGAATGATTTTCTTTTCGCTGTCTTTAAGATTTTTGTTCATAAACTTCTCAAGATTTTTTACGAACTTATCCCAATCGGCTTTTTTAATCGGCTTGCCACTCTCGCACTCATAAAGCACTTTGCCTTTGTGTGTCAAAACATCGTCAGAAATTGCTTTCTTGACAGTAGCACTTTCTGCCTTTGGCAATCCAAAATAGGAAGTTACAAACTCATACACACTTTTTGTGTAATCATCAAAAAACTTATCCCATTTTGTCGTTAAATCTTCCTGAGCCTTAAAAACAAAGCCCTCGCCTCTCTTTTCGCTTTTCTCAATCCCGATAGGAACGCGCAAAGCCTTTGACAAACAGCGCACGGCTTTTTCCATTTTCTCATACTTGTTTGTTTGTGTGATATTCTCGAACTCAAAGCGAATTGACTTATTGACGGCACGGCGTTTGTGTGGTATATTATTCTTGGCGGTAGGAACGGTTTTAGTATCTACTACCAGACGCGCCGAGAAGTCGTCAGAATCCTTGCTTTTATTGAGCAGGGATTTTTTTATGTCTTTTGTACCCACTACAGAAATATAAACAGTATTGCTTAATTTTCCGTCTGCATACTTCTTTTGAGATACCGTAACTTGTACATAGTTGTTTTTATCGCCTTTTGGTGCTAATCCCGATACCGTCTGATACACAAGCCCGATTGAGCCGTCTTTTTTGGGTGCAGAAAATTCTTCATAGCGCGATTGAGTATGAACGCCGTTATTTTCAAGAAGCTCTTTTGCAAGCGGCAAATATCGAACGTGGTCTATAAGATTAGGTACATCACGAACTTTAGAATGTCCATTGCTATGTTTTCCCGATGTGCTTAAATGCTTGTAGCTTATGCTTTCAAAAGAAATTGTTTTGCCTTTCAATTCCTTGCAAATCGCTAAATCGGGGTGCGCTTTCCAATCGGCAAGCCACACATTCTGAATGTAATCACCAGCCGCCGAAACAATCGCCGAAGCACTCATAGAAGCATTGATTTTCAACGGTGTACTTTTACACCTTGTCATTCGTAAGAAATTATTATTCTTGTCGTAATAATACCGCCACACGCCGTTTTTGAACTCTTTGCGGCTGTATTGGTGCGACTTAATCAACATATCCCAATCTTCAAACATACTCCAGTCCTTGCTGCTTTGCGATTTCGTCAAGCGCATTAAGTAGCTGTAATGGCGTGGCACAATTACACTTCACCAGAGCTTCCGCAAACAAATCGCCGTCAATATTACCCGTCCAATCATCAACAAAGACAATCGTGTATCTATGCAAAAGTATATTGCACGTATTGCACAAATACTCTTGATAAAAGTCCCCGTCAATATTTTTGCCCTTCAGCTTTGTTGCACTAAATCCCACTGGAATTTTTCGGCTACACAAAAAACACCTATGCTCTGTTCGTGTCCGACTTATTTTTATTTCGTTCCTAAAATCCACTTCCTCTCCACCTTGTCAATCATTTTTTACCTACTCATCTGAATAACCAAGCTCTTGAAGCACATCATCACTTATTGCCCGTTCTTTTTCGTTCTGCTCTTTGATAAATCCTTGCAGCACGCTGTCTTCCGTAAACGTATTTGCAAAGTTAAAGAACAAATCCAAAAAGTCGTCGTCAATCTCGTTTAGCGGACGCGGCAACACCCGAAAATAGACCATTGCCCACATCTTCAGAAACATCTGATTCGTCAAGAGCTGTTGTATCGGCTTTTCTTTCATCTCGTACAAAGTCCTCTTGTACTTTTGCGCGAAACGTCCACGCCTTCACGAAAACTTCATCAACGAAGTTCGTATCTGGCATATCCCCCCAACTAAAAGAATTATTCTGCTTGAGCTTTTCAAACCACGCCTCGCCGCCGATTACGCAAATATCAAGATATGCGACTTTTTCCAACGCATAATTTGCCGTTTCTGAAAAGCAAGAAGCTGCAATACCGCCACGCATAAAAGCAATTCTGCGCTCAATCGCAATCAAGTCTTTCTGCTTTGGAAAACGCACGGTAAACTTGCCGCGTGAAGTTTCAATTTCTTCAGTAACATCTTTGCCGTTAAGAAGCGTAAAGAAAATATCTTTCTGCTTTTCTTCACTCATCACATCATCTTTTGCTTTCACTTCATCAATGATATTCATTGTCTCCTCCTTACACCTCATCAAGCTCTGAATCGTCGAATGATTCTAAAAGCACGGCTTCTTTGTCAAGAAAAAGACTGCACACCTCAACCGCCGCCGTGTTCGCAATACCAACCGCCGCAATAATCGCTGGCGTGTTTTCGGGCTGTACATACGACACAATCGCCGTTGTAATAGCCGACACGCCGCCCAAAATTCCCACAATCAAATTATACGTTTTCTTACTCATTTTCTGCCCTCCTGCAAAATCTCACGTATGAAGTCCAAACCTTTCTGAAACACCAACGTTTTCAGATTGATTTTCTGCGTGCCGTCTGGAAGTGTGAACGATGTTTCAATCACGCGGAAAAGCCCTGCGTCCACGAACTTTTGATACGGCATATTCTTGCGGTCAAGAACGCCCTCTTTTCGCAAAATCTCAAACAGCTTATTTCTGCCCACGCCTTTCACGTTCAAGATTTTCGCCGCCTGTCCGATGTCGATACAATCCGTCGAATCCGTAACCGCATTGTAAAACTCAACTTTCGGCGCGTCCTCTTTAATCTTTGCCGCCTGTCTCTCGTTTTCCGCTTGCAACTCGGCAATCATTTCTGCTTGAAGTTGCATAGCTTGTTGAATGATAAGCTGTTTTTCAAGTGTTGTTTTTGGCGATAAAGCATTGACCTTGCTATGATTTTGCAATTCAAGTTTTATAGCTGTTGCTTGAGCTTCATCGAACAGATACCCACCTTGAGAATTGCGCTTTATCTCTCCAAAAAGTCGCCGATTATTTTCGGCAAGTTTTTGCACTGTTTTTTGAATAGTATCAACAGATACGCCCAAAGCCTCTGCAACTTCTTTTGTTGTCATTGTCTTTTCTGCCTGTTTCTCAACAGCAAGTACACCAATCTGAATCTTACTCATTCATCTGCCTCCGCTCTCTTTCTGTTTTTCTCAAGGCAAGCCTGTAATGCCGCCTCAATATCAATATTCTCGTTCTTCGCCACAATCAGACAGCACATAATCACATCTGCAATTTCGCCTGCAAAATCTGTAAATCGGCGTGCAATTTCGTCAATGCGGTTTATCTTTTCGACAGCACAATCATAATCCGAAAGGCGACCAACTTCGTCCCAGTCCTTATACGCTATCGTTGCTTCAACAACCTCACCTGCGCAATGTTTCAACATCGCTTCCGTATCGCACGGGCTTTCAATCTGCCCTTTCAGCGCTCTTTTCACAGCGATTTCATACGCTTCTTCTGCCACATCGTTAATATTCATTCTGCCTCCTCGCAATCTGAATATGATTGTAAAAGACTGCCTAACGCTCTTAAAAGTTTTGGCGGTTTTTTTTCAAACATCAATGCGAGTGTTTTATCATTGCCCAAAATCTCACTTTGTCTTTTTACAATCTTGTAGGCTTCTTCAGGCTTTGTCAGAATCCAAAACATACCTATAACAATCTCTGTTTCTTGCGCTGTCAACTTATCATCGCAATTCATAAAAGTATCTCCTACACATATAGGAAATGGCATTTCTCATTTCCTATATGTGTAGAGGTCTTTATATGACAAATGATACAGGTAATAAACAACAGCTTATACTCGTAAAAGAGGCGGCAAAAGTTCTTGATGTGCCTTATCACGCTTTGATGAAGTTTGTACACGAGCAGAAAATGCAGAAAAGACGATACGGGCATACTTTTCGCTATTACTTCACGCCAGAAGAAATGCAGTATGCACAAATGTGCTTTTTCTTGAAGCCTGTTTCACGTCTTACGGTAGACAAGAAAATCATTATTTACTTGCAAGAAGCTGGCGATTTGGGACTTACTGCAACACAGATAGCGCAAAAGCTCGGCTATAAGACGGCAAGCCAAAAAAGAAAGGTAAGAGAAAAGATATTTGCTTTGATTGAAAAAGGCGAGCCTATTTTTGACCAAAAAACAGAGCGCAAACGAAAAAGCCGTAAGAGAGATTATACGCCGCAAGTGCTATATCGTTTTTTTTGGGACGGTGAGTAAATGGAAAAGGCTTTGACAGAGTTTTTCCGTGCACTTGGAAGCCCGTCTGCGCCGTGGACTGCGCTCGTTATCGCGGCGGCGGCATTGTACTTGGTTTATATGCTTAAAAGCGGAATGTTGAGCGTGAAAACCGACAAAATAATGCTCGGTAAAGAAGCGGCAGAAACGGAACAGGTAATTCTTCGCCGGCAGGTTGAGCATATCACGATGACGATTAACGGCACATTTTCCGCTATTCCTCGACACCCGCAATTTGACGAATGGCGGACGCGGTTTGTTCTGGAGAAAGTGATTGACGAGTTCGTGAATCTTTGTATGTTCAATCACTTAGATACAAATGATTATTACATACATTTGAAGCAAAATGCGATATGGGCGATTGTTCAAAAATACATTTGGAATGAGCTTTATCAATCGGATTCATTTCGTTCATATGTCGATACGGTTGTACGCGAGCTGATAATTGACCTTGTGAATATTCGCAAAGTCTACGGCAAACAAGGAAGGTAAAGAATGAGTTTTGATATTGTGATGACTATTATTACTATCTCGTCGGTGGCTATGGTCTATTTCTCGACAAAATCAATGATGAGGGCGTGGAAAGAAAACAGCGAGTTAAGGGCGGAGCTGGAAAAGCAAAAGCGAAACAGCGCGTATCTTGCCACGCACGCGGCAGAAATGGCACGGATTGAGCGAAGTAATCGCGAACTGAAACGGGAGGTAAAAAATGCGAAAAGCGATGATGAGATTGTGGACATTATCAATACTGTTCTTGACCGCAATAACAACCTCGTGCAAGACAACGGCAAGCGTTGAGTATGTCTTGCCGCCGAAGCCAGAGCGTGAAGTTATGCCGCATATCGAAACGGTCGCGGATTATGCGGAGGTGATTTTGTATTATGAGCGGCTCGTTGAGCAGTGGGAAGCGTGGGGCGATACCGTGGAGGCGATGATAAATCAATGAAGACGATTTTGCATTTA
This sequence comes from uncultured Treponema sp., assembly GCA_937901865.1. GTDB lineage: Bacteria > Spirochaetota > Spirochaetia > Treponematales > Treponemataceae > Treponema_D. The sequence continues at coordinate 473 of CALDID010000090.1, read as the reverse complement.
TGCGCAGATTTAGGCTCGGATTCATATCCGTATCAATGCGACAGCGATTATCGGGTAATTCGTATCGGAAAAGAATACGGCGTGGAAAACCTGACTACTGAAAAGTTGCGTGAAGATTTCGGCGTTACAGCTGTTTACGGAGTAATTGCAAATCCTGTCTGTACTGATTTATCAAGAGCAAGGACGGGCGGAAAACCGAAAGACGTTGCAAGCGGTATGTTTTTGGTTAATCACTGTTTGCGCATTATCAAGGAAGTAAACCCGAAATGGTGGGTGTTGGAAAATCCTGCAACAAGTGCTTTGCGGCAAGTTTTAGGAAAACCACGCCTCGTGTATCAGCCGTGGGAATACGGAAGCCCGTGGACAAAGAAAACGGCTTTGTGGGGTAACTTCACGATTCCAGAAAAGAAATATAGCAACTTTGATGATGTGCCAAACAAAATAAACGAATTGTATGTAAGAACAAAAAGAGG
>CALDID010000089.1 GCA_937901865.1 uncultured Treponema sp. | reverse complement strand
TTATATCACTTTTCCCTGTTGCTTTTATACTAGCATACTTTTTAGTAACACCACCAAAATTGGTTTGATTTATAAGGAGAGAAAATATGAAAGACATAGTTTTACTAGTAATCGACACGCAAAAGGGAATTATGGATTCGCGGTTGTTTTCGTTCGAGCGCGTCAAAAACAACATCAAGACGCTTATCGACACAGCGAGAAAGACGGGCATCGAAGTCGTTTTTGTTCAGCACGATGACGGAGAAGGCTCGGGCTTTTCGGTAGGCGACGAAGATTTTGAGATTTTCGACGAGTTTGCACCGAACAAAGATGAAAAAGTGTTCGTCAAAACCGTGAACAGCGCACTACATCACTCAACAGGGCTTTCGGAGTATCTCAAGGGCAAGGGCATAAAGCGGATTATCGCCGTGGGCTTACAGACGAACTTTTGCATTGACGCAACGCTACACACAGGCTTTGATTTGGGCTTTGAAATGCTCGTTCCTGAATACACGAACTCCACATTCGACAGCGAATATATGAGTGCAGAATGTGCCTACCGCTACTACAATGAGTTTTTGTGGAACGGTCGCTTTGCCAAGTGCATTTCGATGAGCGATGCCACAGCATTTTTGGAGAGCAAAGAATGAGCCGAAGTGAAAGCGTAGAGCTGACCGTGTTGTGCTTGCTACACACAAAGGAAAAATATTTGCTGCAAGACCGAATTAGCACGGATTGGCAAGGCTACACGCTACCCGGCGGACACATAGAAGAGGGAGAGTCGATTGTAGACGCAGTGGTTCGCGAGATGAGGGAAGAAACAGGACTTACCATAAAATCCCCCAAGCTCTGTGGCGTGAAGCAGTTTCCGCTCAAAGACGGAGATTATTCAAAAGGGCGGTACTTGGTCTTTTTGTTTGAAACGTCCGACTTTGAGGGAGAACTGAAATCTTCGCAAGAGGGCGAAATGCACTGGGTAGAAAAATCGGAGCTTTTCCGCGTCAATCTTGTTGCCGATTTTGCCGACCTCATCGACGTAATGACGAGCGACAAATACAGCGAGTTTCAATACATCGTCAACGGCGAAACTTGGCAAGTTGTGAAAAAGTAGGGAAAGAGAATGTATATTGTCATAGCAGAAGAAAAGCAGATAAAAACAATTGTAGATATGTCTGTCAGAGCATTTGAAACAGACGTAACTGTTGGCGGAGCAAAAGATGACTGCCCGCCTGAATATGATTCGGTTGAATGGCATAAACATATGGCTCGAGAGGGGCATTTGTATCAAGCAATGATAGGAAAAGATATTGTGGGGGCAGCCGTCATATTCTCAGATGAAACAAAAAATAGTGTGTACATTGGCAGAATTTTTATTGACAGCGTCTATCATAGAAAAGGTTATGGAAGTCTTTTAATGGAGTGCATAGAAAAGAATTACCCATTTGCCACAGAGTTTAATCTGGACACTCCAATCTGGAATGTGAGGACAAACAATTTTTATGTAAAATTAGGGTATCAAATCATAAAAGAAGAGGACGGCTTTGTTTTTTACAGAAAGACAAGAAAGTGAGATTTTGGAGGAATAAATATGGCAAAAGTTTATATGATGTGCGCTCCTGTTTGCTGCGGAAAAACGACGGCGGCGGCAAAGTTGAGAGCAGAGGAAAAGGCTGTTGTGCTGTCGGTCGATGACATTACGCTTGCTTTGTTCGGACAGAACGCAGGAGAAAAGCACGATTTCTATGTTGCAAAGCTAGAAGAATATTTTTATCAAAAATCGCTAGAGATAATCGCTGCGGAGCATAATGTAGTTTTGGATTGGGGATTTTGGACAAAGAAAGAGCGCGATTTTGCACGAGCGTTTTACGAGTCGCACAATGTCGCCTACGAGTTTCGCTATCTAAAAATCTCAAGCGAGGAATGGAAACGCCGAATAGAAAAGCGAAACAAAGCCGTTCAAGATGGCAGGGAAAACGCCTATTTTATCGACGACGGACTTTTTGAGAAATTCCGCTCGATTTTTCAAGAGCCACAAAAAGACGAAAGCGACGTAGTTTTTATAGAACAACTTCAAGCCTAAGCGTCTATCGACTTCTTATACTCAAGAATCTGCTGCTCCAAATTGTCGATATGGTGGCTCATCATAAAATCAATAAAGACAGCAGAATTTTCCTCATCTTGACTTTGCGCAAGGCTCTGAATGTAATCAGCTCTTTTTTCTTTTTTCACAATAGAAGGAATTACAAGAGCTTCATACTGAATCATATTCATCACAAGACGGCTCATTCTTCCGTTTCCGTCTGCCCAAGGGTGAATCGAAACAATGCGATAATGCGCTTCAAAGCTCAACTTGTATATTTTCTCAATATCTCTTTTGTCTAGCTTTTTTCGCTCGTCATTTATCCAATCACAAAACTTTTCAAGTCTTTCCGCCACTTTCTGCCACGCAAGATACGATTTTCCGCCACGCCCAGCACTCACATTCAAAAGTCGCAATTCACCTTTAGCCGAAGAAAAATCGCCTGCAATCGTCTTGTAAGAAGAGCCTGTATTTTTCATCACAATCGAAGAAAGATTGCAAAGCATTTCTACAGAAAAATCCGTATGATTTTTTGCATAAACAAAACTCTGCTCATAGGCTGCTTTTAGGTCAAGATTCATCAGCTGTTCCCTCAAAGGCTTTTTTGCACCAAGCCCCTCATCAAACAAAAGCTGATTTTCAAGCTCCGTAACGGTTGAGCCTTCAATCGCAGTGGAATGAGTTATAATCGAATACAGATAAAACTTGTCATAATCAAGCTGCTGCTGAATCCCTAGATTTTTATACTCGTCAAAAACTTGTAAAAGTTTTTTTTCCATATTTTTTTCCATTTTCCTTAAATCTCCTTTGCGAAAAAGACATTGTTTTTCTCTTCTTCAAAGCCCATTTTCTTGTAAAACTCATAGGCTCTCACATCATTGCCCGTCTGCAAATAAATGGTTTTCACGCCGCGCGCTTTTAGCTCCTTTTCGATTTCCCCCAAAAAGAAAGAGCCCGCGCCTTTTCCCTGTTTGTCGCTTTTTATGCAAAACTCCTCGATTTTGTACTCCGTGCCAGAATACCAATGCTTCACTTCTCCAATCGAAAGCCCGATTAGCTCATTTTCCTCTAACAATCCAAACGAAAGAGAATTCGTCTGCCCTGTCAGCTCTCCTAAATAAAGAGATAGCTGCTCATCATCAGACCAATCATCATTCCAAGGCTCTGCCGTAAACACGCTTTTAAAAAGAGATGTTACGCATTTCATATCATCAATAGAAAGCTGTCTGGACGTGTACATTTTTCCTCCACATCGATTATACAGAAAAAATGCCTTGTTGCGCCATAGCTTATTTTTTCCTTATTTGCTACTCTATCGAAATGAGCGAGGCACAAAATGAAAATCAGAGTAATGACAATCGAGGATTATGAAGAGGTATATGCGCTTTGGAAAGCAACAGAAGGAATGGGCTTGAACGAGATGGACGACAGCCTCGAGGGAATCGCAATATTTTTAGCACGCAATCCCGACACCTGTTTTGTTGCCGAAGAAGAAAGCAAAAAAATTGTCGGCGTGATTATGGCAGGAAACGACGGACGCAGGGCGTACATCTATCATACGGCGGTTCTTGCGGAATATCGCGGAAAAGGCATTGGCTCGGCTTTGCTCTCCGCTTGTACGGACGCACTCACGGCGCAAGGAATCCACAAGGTTGCTTTGTTGGTCTTCGCGAACAACGAAAACGGGAACGCCTTTTGGGAAAAGCACGGCTTCATCAAGCGAACCGATGTGAATTATCGCAATAAAACGCTCATCGAGTTTGCGAAAATCGATTCATAATCATATCCCATCGTAAATATATTTCACCTCCCACGGTCGTAGTAATACTTTTCCCACGACCGTAAAATTTTTTTCCCACGGTCGTAGGCATACCCCGCTTACGAGCGTAAACGGTCTATACTTACGGTCGTAAATACCTTTCACTTTCGACCGTAAGTATTTTATGCCCACGGTCAAGGGAATAATTATGCTAGGCAGTATTTCAAAAAGTCAGCTGTCATTCACCTTGACCAAAAACGAGCATATACATTCCGTAAAATCACCTATTATTTTACTTTTTCGCGCAATAAAAATGCTTTACTTTACTCTAAAGAGAGTATATAATGATAATGTATTTTATTTGAAGAGGTCTAGCAATGGATTGGAAAGTTGAAGAAGATAGCATCTGTTGTGAAGTTTGTGTATATGAATATGTCATACGCAAAAGCAATATGGACATCAATACTTGCATTGACAAGATAAAACAGCATGCATCTATTTGCAACAGAGAAGCAGGCTCTATTCGCCAAAGGATTCAGAACATAAAGTATTGGATTGATGAACTACAGGTAGCGAATACAATTCCTGTTTCACCTTTATCGCATGCTGCAGTTCAGACGAAGCAAACGTTAATAACCTGTCTTGAAAATGCAGGCTATTTGAAATAAACGGAGTAAAAAGAGAAATGAAAAAGATTCGTACGTTTTTATCACTTGGATTATATCTTGTTCTAGTACTTATCATTATTGTTGGCTGTTCAAGTCTTGGAGTGGCGACAAGTGGCGCAGAGTACTTTAACGGAAAAAAAGAAACCGATTTGGTGAAGTATTTTAAGTATGACGGTGAGCCTATCAAAGCGGACGGTCATTATGATAAAGTCCTTCGCTTTTCAAATCTTGTTACCACCGTGTATGTCGATAAGACAACGACAGAGAAATTCAAGAAAAGAAGATACTATTCAGTTTCTGATTTTTCATTTAAAAAGCTTCCAGATGGTTGTCTTTTAGCAGATAATGACGAACACTTTGCTGATGTGATTTGGAGTGGGCAACCAATTTATAAAGTTATTGAAGAAGATGTCCCTAGTGGCGGAACTCCGATAGGTGAAGCTGTAAATGCGTATGCAGTATCATTTAAAGGAAAAAGTATAAGGCTTCACAGAAATAATAATACGGAAATAAAAGAAAAAATAAAATCTTTCAATTCTGCCATTCAACAATATAAAGCAGTAAAAAAAACTGAAGATGAATCAGTATTCAATGTAACACCCGTAGGCAGTGAATACTATGTTTATGATATTGAATCAAACAGTATAGATTATTCAGATAATAAATATGATACTGATAATTCTACTATACTCCATTATACATATGAACTGAAAAAAGTTTCTATATATGAAGATTCAAAATCAACAACAGAAACTCACACTGCCTATATTTATAACGACCGCAAGAACGCATACACGGACGAAAAGGGCAACTTGATAAGCGAGGCAGATGCCTTCTCAAATGAAAAATCATATATTGCAAATGGCTTTAAAAGCCGCAAAAAAGACAAAGGCGTTGCGCTTGTCGCATATATCAAAGACGGCATTGTAGTCAAAGTGGAATCTGCTAAATAAAAAAGGGGCAAAAAGAACAATTTTTCACACAGAAAGAAGGATATGTTGTTGATTAAACGGCAGGACGTGTTACAAAAGGTATGCTAAAACAACAATGATAGAACGTTGAAGGGCTTGGAACATTTCAAAGAATTTGTTTCACATTGCAATAAAATTTGAAGTAATGGAGCGATTTTATGAAAAATTTAATTGTTTTTTTTATTGTATTATGCGCTTTGAGTAGCGTATCTGCTCAAAAAATTGGTGAAAAAGTTTACAAAGAAGTAAGTTTAGGCGGTAAAGAAACCGCAAAATGGTTTGAACTTT